>JAJYGO010000393.1 GCA_021785115.1 Chloroflexota bacterium
GACAGGTGGATGTGATCGAGACGTCACGCGGTTGCACCTTCGACTGCAGCTTCTGCTCCATCATTGAAATGCGTGGCCGCAATTTTCATACATACTCGTTCGACCGCGTGATTGCCGACATTCGAGATGCAAAGGCGCACGGGGCACGCACGTTTTTCCTGGTCGACGACAATATCACGCTGAATGTTCACCGCTTTGAAGCGCTCTGCAATGCAATCATCGAAGCGGGACTGCATACGCTCGACTATTTTGTCCAAGGCATGACTTCGGCCATCGCCAACCACGGCGAGCGGCTGGCTCCGCTGATGAAGCGCGCCGGATTCCGCTACGTGTTTCTAGGAATTGAAAATATCCTGGAAAGCGATTTGAAGCTGCTGCAGGCAAGCGCAAAAAATACGGCGCGATCGAACGGACACATCACCGGCAATGCCACGCTGCAAGCCATCGAATATCTGCACCGCAACGGCATGTACGTCGTGGGAGGGCTCATCGTCGGCAGCCCGAACGATACCGTCGAGTCGATCGAGGCGAACCTGGCATTTGCGCACAAGTACGTGGACTGGCCATACATTCAGCATCCGACACCCTATCCGCGCACCCCGATGACGGACGATTTTCGCCGTCGCGGCCTGATTGAGCACGAGCGATTCGAGGAGTATGACGGCACCACTTCGGTCGTGAAGAATGAATCCCTGTCGGCGGATGAGATCGAATACCTGCGCTGGAAAGCGGAGCGCGGAATGAAGACGCGGCACCTGCCCACGGTATTTCGCCACGACCCATGGTTCGTTGCGCGTCACATGCTGGCGATGGCGGCGAATACCTATCGCGGCTCCAGGCTGCGCACCGTGCTTGGACTAGAAAGTGATCGTCAGGCCTTCGCACGCTATAAACAGATTCGCCACCGAGAACGCGAATACGTCTGATCCGGCAATTGCAGCGCAGCCCAGGTTGTTGTGCCATACTCGGACATGCTGATTCGTCCCGCGCAACCCGAGGATGCTGTCGACTTGGCTCAGCCCGCGCGACTGCGCGCAGTTGGTCTGGCGTGGCGTCGAGAGCAGAGTGGCGTTCGGCGTTTTCTACGGCATCTCCGGCAACACGATGTACGGCTCGACCACCGTCTCGCAGACGAGCGGTCCCGGCGACGCGGGCTGTGTGGACGGGTCGAGCAACGCGACCACTAGCATCTCGCAGGCCCAGGGTAACGACGCCGGAACAGTCGGGAAGGGTGGCTTCGACTACATTGCCGACGGCTCGAACAACATGAGCCACCGCTTCACCTGTACGCCGGATACGGCGGGGACCTATGTCCTCTCGGTCGCCTTCACCGACAACCCTGCGACCGGGACACCGACCCCGAACGATGGCAACTACGCCGACTCGGCAAGCACGGGGCAGACACTGACGGTGATCCTGAACGTGCTCCCGCCGACCTCGTTCACCAACGAGGGGCTGTGTCCGTTCCACAACGGCTCCACCGCCGATCAGTTCCGGTTGATCTACACGCCTGACCTGAGCTCGGGTACCGGCAAGTACAAGCTGAACGCCAGTAACCCGGGCCAGTTCTCCTACAACATCGCCTACACCGGCTCCGGCAACACCGACCTGAGCCTGCCCTCGTGGGTGACCACTTGGTTCGGGACCCAGGGTGCGATGCCGGTGCAGATCTACGACGGCGGCACCGTGCTCGGCAACGGCTGCGTCCAGCCGGGCAACCTGATCGCCTCCGAGACGCTCAACAGCACCGGCACGTCGTTGCACGTTCCCACGCTCTCGGGCAGCGGCGCGTACATCACCATTCACCTCGACTACAAGTACAAGGGCTACTCCAACTGCTCCAAGGGTCTCAATGACAGCGCAAGCTGCAGCAGCCCGTTCACCATCACGATCAGCAGCCCCAAGACGTACGGGACCATCGGCAGCCAGACCATCACAAGCGTCAACGTCTTCAAGAACGATCCCGGCATCGGCGGCCTAGTCCTGCAGGGCGGCGGGCCGGTCCAGGGCGCCAGCGTCCGGATCAGCGACGGCAGCGGCAAGGTGCTGACGACCGTCACGACCGATCAGGACGGCTGGTACATGTGGAACTACAAGTACACAGGCAAGGCAGCCACCTTCATCGTCACCCTGCTCTCGCCCTACAGCGCCACGCAGACCGTGACCTTGAAGTCGAACAGCTTCCTCGTCGTCAACTTCACCGCATAGGCAGGTCAGTTTGGGAGGAAAGGGGGAGCTGTCTTCCGCCGCTCCCCCTTCTTGCTGTACTGAGTTGACTTGCGCGGCACTGCGCGACCCGGGACCGGGACACGCCGCGACGAGAGATGCGAACCGTGCAACAACCGAGGCCTTCATCGCTGGGTCGGTCGTGCTCGGGATGGGCACCCTGGGCCGCTGAGGGGCTGACGGCTCCCAAAGCACGTGCGCTACCGTTGCGCCGCACCCCGGCAATGGAGCAAGTCGGCCCCGCCGCTGCCGCTCCTCCGCTACCCGCCCGCGAGGAACGCGATGCCCGCCACCACGAGCACGCCCTCGATGATCCAGACGAACACGTGCTCCGGCAGGCGGTCCACGATCCGCTTGCCCAGCGCCGAGCCCAGGATCATGAGCGGCCCGAGGGCGACCCCGATCGCCAGCGACCGCGGCGTGAGCACCGACGCCTGGCCATAGGCCACCAGCTTGGTCACGTGCATCACCACCGTCGAGAGCGCCTCGGTGCCGATGTACGCCCCCTTGACCAGGCCGTAGGCGAGAAAGAAGGGCGCCATCAGCGGGCCGACGCTCCCGAGCAGCGCCGAGAGGAAGCTGAAGATCGCCCCGATCAGCGTGAAGCTGCGCAGCGGCGGGCGCCGGGGCGGCCCCGGGCGCAGGTGCCGCCAGGCCACCGTGAGCAGCAGGAAGGCGCCCAGGAGGCGGGTCAGCGGCGACAGCGGGGCGGCGGCGAAGAGGAGCCCGCCCACGAAGGCGAACGGGACGGCGCCCACGGCGAACCAGCCGACCACGTGCAGGTCGAGCTCGCGCCGGTTGAACCAGACACGGCTCCCGTTGCCGATCAGCTGGGCCACCGTCAGGATCGGGATCGCGTCGCGCACGCCGAACGCCGCCACCAGGACAGGGAGCAGCACCGCCGCGCCGCCGAACCCGGCGACCGCCGCCAGGGTGGCGGCCAGGAACGACGCCACCACCACCAGGACGAGATCGGGGAGGCTCACCCCGGGTGCCCGTCAGGATCCACGCGGGCCGGATCGGCCGGCGATCGGGCAGGTCGGCCGACGTTCGAGCGGGTCGGCCGGCGGCACGGTCAGTACCCGCGGGCGCGGAGGACGCGACGCATGGCGCGCGCGGCGGCGGCGCGGTGCGAGACCCGGTTCTTCTCCTCGGCCGAGTACAGTCCGACGGTCCGTCCGCCGGGCGCCTCCCAGGCGGGCTCGAAGATGGGGTCGTACCCGAACCCGCCCGTGCCCCTGGGCTCGGTCGCGATGCGCCCCTCGAAGGAGCCTCGCCGGAGGATCCCCCGCTCCGGGAGCCGCGTGCCGTGTCCGTCCACGTCCGGCTCCACCAGCGCGAGCACGCACCGGTACCGCGCGCCACGGCGCTCCGGCGGCAGGCCGCGCAGCGCGTCGAGCAGCCTGGCGTTGTTCTCCTCGTCGGTCGCCTGCTCGCCCGAGTAGCGGCGGGTGCGCACGCCGGGCCCACCCCCCAGCGCATCGACCTCCAGGCCCGAGTCGTCGGCCAGGGTGGGCAGCCCGGTCCGCTCGGCGTAGAAGCGCGCCTTGAACAGCGCGTTCGCATCGAACGTGTCGCCGTCCTCGGGCGCCTCGTCGGCGACCCCCACGTCGTCGAGCGAGACGAGGCGGGTGGCGGGCAGGTGCAGCAGCTGGCGCAGCTCGGCCAGCTTGTGCGGCGAGCGCGTGGCCACCACGAGCAGCCGCATCCCCTCGGCCGTCACCTCAGCGACGGACCTGGGCAAGGGCCTCCGCCTGCGCCTCGAAGAGCGCGCGCAGCCCGTCGTCGGCGAGCGCCAGCAGCGTCGCCATCGAGGCTCGGTCGAACGGCTTGCCCTCCGCGGTCCCCTGGACCTCCACGTAGGTCCCGGCGTCCGTGCCGACCACGTTGAAGTCGACCTCGGCGTGCGAGTCCTCCTCGTAGTCGAGGTCGAGCACCGGTCGGCTGTCCACCAGCCCGACGCTGACGGCGGCGACGCGCCCGTCCAGCGCGCCCTCGAGCCCGCGGCTCCGCAGCGCGAGCACCAGGGCCACGTAGCCGCCCGTGATCGAGGCGGTCCGCGTCCCGCCGTCCGCCTGCAGCACGTCGCAGTCGATCGCCACGGAGCGCTCGCCCAGCTTCGCCAGGTCCACGACGCCGCGCAGGGACCGGCCGATCAGCCGCTGGATCTCCTGCGTGCGGCCGCCCTGGCGGCCCTTCACGGCCTCCCGCGGCGTCCGCTCCGCCGTGGCGCGGGGGAGCATCGAGTACTCGGCGGTCACCCAGCCCAGGCCCTTGCCGCGCAGGTGCGGGGCCGTGCGGTCCTCGAGCGTCGCGGCACACAGCACGTGGGTGTCGCCCACGCGGATCAGGCACGATCCCTCGGCCCACTTCTGCACGCCGAGCTGCAGCTCGACCGGACGCAGCTGACCCGCGAGGCGGCCGTCGTGACGATGCGGCGCCGCACCGATGCTCATGGTTCACCCTCCCCGGTTCCGGTCGCGCGCTCCACGGCCTTGGCGCGGTCCCACAGCTCGTCGAGCTCCTCGAACGTCATGGTATCGAGGGTGCGGCCATCGGCCCGCGCGAAGCGTTCGACGAGCGCGAAGCGCCGCGCGAACTTGGCGTTGCCGTCACGCAGCGCCGACTCGGCGTCGATGCCGAGCTTGCGTCCCAGGTTCACCAGCACCAGCAGGAGGTCGCCGAACTCCTCGGCTCGCTCGGCGTCGGTGCGGGCCTCCAGCAGCTCCACGGCCTCCTCGCCGAGCTTCTCGATGACGCCCTCCACGTCCGGCCAGTCGTAGCCGAGCGCCGCGGCGCGCACCTGCATCTCCTGGGAGTAGGCGAGCGCGGGGAGCGACCGGGCGAGGCCCGCGAATGCCTCCGGGAGGTCGTGGCGCGCACGCGGCTCGCCGCCGCGCTCGGCACGCTCCGCCGCCTTGATGCGCTCCCAGTTCTGGATCACCTCGTCGGCCGTGGCGGCCTGCGCGTCCCCGAAGACGTGTGGGTGCCGGCGGACGATCTTGCCGGCGATGTGCCGGTACACGTCGGTCAGGTCGAAGAGCCCCTCCTCGGAGGCGATCTGCGCATGCAGCACGATCTGGAGGAGCAGGTCCCCGAGCTCGTCGGCCAGGTCGGGCGTGGCGCCGTGCTCGAGCGCCTCGTGGACCTCGTACGCCTCCTCGATGAGGAAGGGCCGGAGCGTCCGGTGATCCTGCTCGCGGTCCCAGGGGCACCCGCCGGGCGCACGCAGCCGTGCCGCGATCCAGGGCAGGCCGTGCGGGCTCGCGAGGTTGGCGAGGGGGTCCACGGCGGGCAGGAGGTGCGGCGCGGACGCCAGGACGGCCTCGTCGATCGTCCCCACGGTCGCGTCGGGGGCTCCCCCCAGGCCAAGCACGGGGTGCGTGGCGGGATAGAGCGCCCCCAGGATCTCTGCCGGGGAGGACCCGTGGCTGGCGCGTCCGGGGAGCGCCCGGGGCTCGAACGACTCGTCGGGCGCGGAGCCATTCCCGGCGGCGGGCACGGCCGCGGCGGACGGAGGGGCACTCGTGGCCGCGGCGGCCGGAGGGGCACCCGTGGCCCCGGCGGCCGGATCGTCGCTCGTGGCGCCAGACGCATCGAGGGCCGTGCCGGCGGTCCCGTCGGGCAGGAGGAGCAGCGGCCAGGACGGGTCGAACGCCCGGCGCGGGAGCGCGGCGATGCCCACCACCTGGAGGCCGTCGGAGGGGCGCACGCCGTGGCGTGCCGCCGCCTCGGCGAACAGCTGGTCGATCATCCTGCGCTCCCTTCGACCGGCGCGGCGGACGCGGCCGGAAGCCCGGGCGAGCGCCAGATGCTCGCCGCCGCGACCTGCGCCTGGTACCAGTTCGTGAACGCCGTCGAGGCGAGGACCGCCTGCTGGGCGGCATCGACCGGCCGCAGCGCGCGCTCGCTGACCATGTAGAGGTAGATGCCGTCGGGCCGCGTGACGGGCTGGCTCACCTGGCCGACCTTGAGGGCGAGGAGGACCTGCTCCACGGCCGGGTCCAGCTGGTACGGGGCGATCCAGCCCATGTCACCGCCGGCGTTCGCGTCGGGCGCGTCGGAGTCCACGCGCGCGATGGCTGCGAAGCTCGCGCCGGGTTGTGCGAGCGCCTGCTGGACGTCGCGCAGGCGGACATCGGCCGACTGCGGGGTGAACGCCACCCCGGGGGGCTGGGAAGCGGCCGCGGCCGGCGACGTGCCGGGGGCCGGGGTCTGCGGCAACGCGCCGGCAGACGTGGCCCCGCCGGGCGATGCTCCGACCGCCGGCGACGTGCCGGGGGCCGGGGTCGCGGTCGGCTTGATGAGCTCGGCCGGGACCGAGGGGGCGGGGACCGCGGGCACGAGGACCGATGCGCCCGGGACCGGCGAGGCCGCGGATTCTCCAGGCGCTCCCGACGGAAGCGGGGACCCGCCGGCCGGCACGGGCTCCGGCGACCCCGCCGCGGATGGCACCGACGCCGCGGGGACGGCGATGCGGATCTCCCAGGCGTGGACCTGCTGGACGTTCCCGCTGGTGGCCTGCGACAGGATCCTCGCCGCGAGCTTCTGCCGGTACAGGTCGCCGCGGATCCAGGCCCGGTACGCGGCGAGCGACACACCCGCCCGCTGGATCGTCTGCTGGAAGTTGGGATCGGCGTGGGCCGGCACGATGCTGAGGACCCGGCCGATCCGGTAGACGCCGTCCGCGCCCTCGACGACGTCCGTGGTCCCGCCGACGGGCAGCGAGAAGAGCGCGCGGATCCATGCCGGATCCACGCCGTCGCTCGCCGAGACGTACCCATAGTCGCCGCCGCTCGTCGCGCTCGGGTCGGTGGAGTACGTCCGGGCGACCTGGGCGAAGGGGGCGCCCGCCTGGAGCGCCGCGAGCGCCTGCTCCGCCGCGGCCCGGGCCTGCGCCTGCTGGGCGGGGGTGGGCTGGCCCGACGCCGAGGGACTCGCGCTCGGGGCGGCCGATGCGCCGGTGGCGGCGCCGGAGTTCGCACCCGCCACACCGGTGGGCGATGGAGAGGGTCGCGGCGTGTGCGTCGCGGTGCCCGGGCGGGCCGACGGCCGGGGACTGGCCGTGGGACGCGGCGTCGCTGAGGGCCGCTTCGTCGCCGGTGGCGCGCTCGGGGAAGCCGTCGGCGACGCCGACGGGGTCGCGGCACCCGCCGCCCCGGGGACGCCGGGCAGGGCGGACGCGCCGGGGTCCGGACCGATGACCGGGCTGATGCCGGGGGCGACGAAGATCGCGAGCACCCGGCGCACCTCCACGGTGCTCCCCTCGCTCGCGAGCCGGGCGTTGACCTCCGCGTCGGTCACGGTGATCCCCATCTGCGCGGCCAGCTTCTCCTGGAGCGTGCGATCGATCAACTCCTGGATCGCGCCCGACGGGATCGCGGCGACCTCCGCTGCGACGTGCTGCAGATCCCGCTCGCCCGTCGCCTGGTCGAGCTGGCCGGTCGTCATCGCCGCCCGGATCTGCTGGTCGAGGCGGTCGTACCGGAAGGCGTCCACCTTCTGCTGGGCCAGCCACGCGTCGCGGGTGATCCCGGTGCCGTCCACGGACGCGACCGCCGACATGTGGTCGCCGTAGTAGCTCGCGACCCCCACCCCCACGACGGTGACCACGGCCACGATCGCGAGGACGGCGAGCCCCAGCGACACGATGCGCTGCTGGTGCCGGTCGTCCGCCGCGGGGCGGCGCCGGCCCCGGCGCACGATCGGTTGGATCCTGAAGGTCATGGCGAGAGAGAGGAGCTCCGTGGTCCAGGGGGCCCGGCCGGGCCGTCCCCGCAGGGGTCGTCAGGTGGACCCAGCCGCCGGCCGGACGCCGTAGTCTACCGCACCGTCCGTCGGTTCCGGCACGAGCCGGGCCGCGAGCTCGATCAGCCCGCGCACCTCGACCTCCCACCGGTAGCGATCGCGGTGAAGCGCCAGTGCCCGCTCCCGACGCCGCGCTCGGACCTGGGGCGGGGCGTCCAGCACCTCGCGCAGTGCCCGGGCCAGGTCGTC
>JAJYGO010000230.1 GCA_021785115.1 Chloroflexota bacterium
GACTACATCGGCACCCTCGAGGCCGAAGGAACGGCGGACGTCGGCCGCCCGCGCCGGATCCGGCGCGAACCGCTCGACGTCGACGCCGTTCGGAACGACCGTCACGTGGGCGACACCGCGGGACCGCGCCCACTCCGCGAGCGGCGGGGACACGGCCACGGCATGCGCGCCCAGCAGGGCGCGGCGCTCGAGCTGCTCGCCGAGGGTGGCGTCGGCGACGCCCTGGTAGCCGGCACGCTCGGCGGTCACGGGGGCGTTGATCTCGACCAGGCGCGGGACGCCGAGGCGCCGCGCCAGGTCCGTGCCACCACCGGCGAACAGCGACAGCCGCTCGATCAGCAGGTCGGGGCCGAACGCGCGGATCGCGGGCTCTGCTTGCGCGAGGAACCGCTCGACGGCAGCGATCCGACCGGCGTCACCGCCCGGTCCGCGCCCCAGGGGACCGGGGTCGAGCACGACCAGATCGACGCCGTCGGGTGCGGATCCGGCCGCACGCATGGCCACCAGCAGGACGCGGTTGCCGGCGCGCGCGAGGGCGCGGGTGATCTCGGCAACGTGGACCGAGGCGCCCTTGACGCCCCCGACCGGGATTCCCGGGTCCGGAAGGAGGTAGGCGATCCTCATCGTGCCGCTCCTCGTTCGCGGATGCCGGCCTCCGGCAGGGGCCGCGACGGCATGGCCGCGGGGCGCGACGGCTGCGATCCGTCGGGGCTCGCCGCGTCGAGCAGGAGCCGGGCGACGCTTCGGACGGCGGAGGCTCGATCGAAGCGCTCGATCACGCGGGCGCGGCCGGCCGCGCCGACTCGGCGGGCGAGTGCCGGGTCCTCGACGAGACGGCCGATCCGGTCCGCCACGGCCGTCGGGTCGGACGGGGGCACGAGGAAACCCGTCACGCCGTCGACGACGGCCTCCGGGATCCCTGCAACGTCCGAGGCGACCACCGGGAGGCCGCTCGCCATCGCCTCCAGCACCACGTTCGGCACGCCGTCGCGGTCGCCATCGGCGAGGACCACGCTGCACTGGACGAACGCGTCGGCGTCACGGTACGCGGCCGCGACCGACTCGTGGCTGCGGGCGCCATCGAAGGTGACGGCGCCCGCGATGCCGAGGGCCTGCGCTCGTGTCTCGAGGTCGGCGCGGAGGGGTCCCCCGCCGACGATCCGGCACGTGACGGCGTGACCCCGTTGCACGAGGAGCGCGATCGCGTCGAGCAGCACGGGATAGCCCTTCTTCTCGACGAGCCTGCCGGCGGCGAGGAGCCGGAAGGGGCGCTCCCCGGCCGCGGAGAGCCCTCCGGCCGCGGGCTGCGCTTCGGCCGCGGGGTGAGTGGCGCCTGCGGAGTGAGTGGCGCCTGCGGAGGGCGCCTCGTCGGGCCGGAACCGGAGCGCGTCGACCCCGTGGTACTGGAGCCGGATGCGCTCTGCGGCGGGCCCCGCGATCGCGGCCAGGGCCGCCCGGGCGCTCTCCGAGCAGACCAGCATGAACTCCGCGGCCGCCGCCCGGCGGGCGAGCTGCTCCGGGTCCGACACGTAGATGTCCTTGGCGTGCGCGGAGAAACTGAACGGGCGCCCGGTCAGGAGATGGACCTGGTGGGCGATGGCCGCGGGGCCGTGGGCGAACGCGGCATGGAGGTGCCAGGCGCCATCCTCGTCGAGCCGTGCCGCGAGGCTGCCGGCATCCAGGAAGTGCGACAGGGCCGCCCGGCGCTGTCGATGGCCGAACGCGTCGAGCAGGGTGCGCCCGTAGCGGGCCGGATGGGCCGTAGCGACGCGGACGTGGGCCGCCAGCGTCGAGCCGAGCCAGGCCAGGCGTGCGCGGACGCGGGGCTCGGGGCGCAGATACGCGACGGCGCCACGGACCCGGGCGACGTCGGGCTGCACCAGGGGCTCGCGGGGATCGCGGATCGCGAACAGCCGGAGCGGCACGCCCGTGTCCTCGAGCCCGAGGATCTCGTCCAGGATGAACGTCTCGGACAGGCGTGGGAAGCGCTTCGTCAGGTACCCGACCGGGCGCGGGGGTACGTCCGGCGCCGCGTCCGGCGCCGCGCCAGGCACTGTGCCAGGCGCCGCGTCAGGCGCGGGGAGACGGCTCACGCCGGCACCGGGAGTGCCGCCGCCGGGATCGCACCCGCCGCCACCCCGATCGGCAGCGGGTGCCGGATCCGGCCCTGCTGCGCCACGCGCGCCTCGGCGAGGAGGAGCTCGCGCAGGCGGGGCAAGCCGAGCCTGTCGAAGGGAACCGCGGAGCGCCGGGGCTCCTCGAGCGCGGCGGAGAGGGCGGCCGAGAGGCGGTCCTCGAGCGCGTCGCCCGCTGCGACCAGGCGCACCAGGCCGCGGTTTGCGAACAGCTCCGCGCGGATCGCCTGCTCGCGGCGTGGCCAGACCCGGGGCACGACGATGGTGGGCGTTCCGCTGGGGACCGCCTCCATCAGCGAGTTGTACCCGCCCATGGTCACCACCACGCTCGCCGCAGCCATCACGCCCTCGAGTCCGGGGATGAACTCCTCGAGATGGCCGGCGCGGCTGCCGCGCACCTCGGTCTCCAGCAGCTCGCGCTCGCCACGCTCCATCAGCGGGCCGCTGACGAGCAGGCTCGGGAGGCCGTGCCGTTCGGACGCGGCGAGCGTCGCGCGCAGCACGTCGATGCCGTCGCCACCGCCACCCGCGGTGCCCAGCACGAACCGCATGTCGGGCGTCCAGCCCTCGATGGGGACCTGCGCGGCCGACGCCGGCTGGCGGCAGAGGTAACCGCAGTAGGTAGTGCGTGCGAGCGTCGCGTCGGGGATCCCGTACCCGCCCACGTCCACCAGGTCGCGACTGCCGTACACGGCGACGCGGTCGTAGACGTCCAGGAGGGTCTGGGCCACGTCCTGTTCGGACCACGCGTGCCGCACCGCGGCCGGGTCGTCGACGACGTCGCGGAGCCCCAGGACGATCCGGGTGGCCGGCGACCAGCGGCGCAGCACGTCGAACACCGGGAGCAGCTCGCCCTTCATCCCCTGCGGCGCGTGGTCCACCAGGAACACGTCGGGCTCGAAGCGGCGGGCCACGTCGGCCATGATCGCCGTGCGTGCGCGGCGGACCACGGAGAACGGCAGCTGCGGGTTGCGCGCGGCGTACTCGTCGACGCCGGTCTTGACCACGGGGGGCAGCGGCACCAGGGTCAGGTTCCGCGGGAGGTGGAAGCGTGTCGCGACCGGCGAGCCGCTCAGCAGCACCACCTGCAGCCCAGGGACGTGCTCCAGCAGGTCCTCCGAGATGAGCACGTTGCGCCGGAGATGCCCGAGGCCGTACGTGTCGTGCGAGTAGAGAAGAAGACGCTGTATGCCGGGTCGCGTGTTCATGCCACTCGCTCCAATCGGTGGGACGGCCGAAGGGGCCGCGAAGGACGGGGGATGGACGTTCCGATGCGGTCGCGGATCCACGCCACTTCCCTGGCGTACCCTTCGGCGAACGGCACGCGGGGCCGGAAGCCGAGCAGGTCGCGCGCGCGGGCCAGGTCGGCCTCGGTGTGGCGGACGTCGCCCCGCGCGACGGCGCTGTGTTCCGCCCGGACGGGCCGGCCGACCAGCTCCTCGAGGAGCGCGACGGCCTCCAGCAGCGTGACGCGGGATCCGCCCCCGACGTTGATCGCGAGCCCGGCCACCGGGGCCGAAGACGCCAGCACGGTGGCCTCGACGATGTCGTCGACGTAGGTGAAGTCGCGGCTCTGGCGACCGTCGCCGAGGATCTGCAGGGGCTGGCCGCGCAGGGCGGCCTCGCCGAACCGGCGCAGTGCCAGGTCGGGGCGCTGGTCCGGCCCGTAGACCGTGAAGTAGCGCAGCGCGACCGACTCGATCCGGTCGTCGTTCGCGGCCAGCCAGGCGCGCTCGGCGGCGAGCTTGGTGCGCCCGTACGGCGAGATCGGCGCCACCGGAGCCTCTTCACGGAACGGCAGCGCCGAGTTGCCGTACAGGGACGAGGACGAGGCATAGACGAGGCGCCGGACGGACCGGCTGCCCTGCGCTGCCGCGATGAGCCGCGCGGTAGCCTCCACGTTGTCGTGGTGGTAGCGGCCGCCGAGCCGGAAGCTCGGGCGAACGCCGGGGCGGCCGGCGAGATGGAACACGACCTCGGCGCGGCGCACCAGGGGCTCGAGCGGCAGGTCGACGAGGTCGCCGGCCACCAGCCGGAACCGCCGGTGCCGGGCGAGCTCGGCGGCGCGCGCGAGCTTCTCCGACGGATCGTACGAGTCGGTGAAGCCATCTACGCCGATGACGGTCCAGCCGTCGGCCAGGAGGCGGCGGGCCAGGTGGGAGCCGATGAAACCGGCGGATCCGGTGACGAGGCAGGTGGACATTCAGTCTCCTGGGGGTTCCGGGGTGGAGGTGGGCGAGTCGCCCCCGGGGGTCGGGGTCGGGGTCGCCGCGTCGGGCGCCGCGGTCTCGGCGGGCGCCGCGGTCGCCAGAGGCTCGATCGGGGGCGCCGGCGTCGGCTGCGGCGACGGGGACGGCTGGGCCGGCGGGGAGGGTGACGGCGTCGACGCCGGCGGTGGCTGGGTCGGCCGGGACGGCAGGCCGAGGAGCGGCGCCATCGCGGGTTCGTCCGCGCCGGGGCCGGAGATGGCCGGGAGCAGCCACGGTGCCACCGGGACCGCGGCGGAGACCACGGCGTCCGGCGTCAGGGTCGGCGTGGAGACCCCGACGGATCTCGCGTCCACCCCCTGGGTGGGTGTCGGGGTGGGGGTGTCGACGATGACCGCGGGCGGGATGACCGACCCGGCGGGACCGGCCGTGGCAACCATGACCACGACCAGGACGCCCAGCAAGGCCAGCGCACCGCCGATGACCGCGAGCACGCGCGTTTCGGGACGCAGGATCTTCACGACGCTCCTCGTTCCAGGCGGCGGTGCCGCCTCCGTCAGCGAGGAGCGTCGCGGTCGCGGATGAACGCTCGATGGAACCCCGGTGAGAGAAGTCTCATGGAACGGGTTCCCGGCCGCTCGCGATGGCGGGCGAGCGGCGGTTCAGTGCACCCGCTTCTCGTGCCCCTGCCAGAACGGCTCGCGCAGCTGACCCTTCAGGATCTTGCCGGTGCCGCCCTTCGGCAGCTGGTCGCGGAACTCGACCCGCTTTGGCACCTTGAACCCCGCCAGGCGCGCGCGGCAGTGCGCCAGCACGTCGTCTGCGGTGACCGTCACGCCCGGCTTGAGGACGACGACCGCCACCGGCACCTCGCCCCACGTCTCGTCGGGGGCGGGCACGACCGCCGCTTCGAGCAGCCCCGGGAACTCGGCCAGCGCGTTCTCGATCTCGACCGACGAGATGTTCTCGCCGCCGCTGATGATCACGTCCTTGGCACGGTCCTTGATGGTCACGTAGCCCTGCTCGTCGACGGTGGCCATGTCGCCGGTGTGGAACCAGCCGTCCCGGATCGCCGCCGCGGTCGCCTCCGGGTCGCGATAGTAGCCGTCCATCACGACGTTCGAGCGCACCACGATCTCGCCGAGCTGGGCGCCGTCCGGCCGGACGTCGGTCCCCTCCCCCGTCACCACGCGTACTCGCACGCCGGGCAACGCCCAGCCCGTCGTGGCCTGCCGCTCGAGGCGCCGCTCGGGTGGCTCTGTCTCGAGGAGATGCTGGCGCGGCCACGCGAGGGTCAGGACGGGCGATGTCTCGGTCAGCCCGTACCCGACGACGGCCGTCACGCCCAGGCGCTCCTCGATCGCGCGGATGAGCGCGGGCGACGAGGGCGCGCCGCCCACCAGCACGTACCTGAGGCTCGAGAGGTCGTGCCGCTCGAGCTCGGGGCTGTTCAGCACGGCGTTGAAGATGGTGGGCACGGCGAGCAGGTATGTGACTCGGTGCTGCTCCACCAGCGAGAGCAGCGTGGCCGCGTCGAAGCGCCGCAGCATCACGTGCTGCCCGCCGGCGAGCGTCATCCAGTGCGGCGCGCCCCACCCGTTGACGTGGAACAGGGGTACCACGTGGAGGATGGCGTCCGCATCGGTGACGCGCAGGGACTGCGCGGTCTGGAGCGCGTGCAGGTACAGCGTGCGGTGCGTGAGCGCGACGCCCTTCGGCCGGCCGGTCGTCCCGCTCGTGTAGAAGAGCTCGGCCACCGCGTTCTCATCGGTCAGGGCCGGTGGCTCATCGGGCGAGGCGGCAGCCAGCAGCTCCTCGTACTCGTGGGTCGCGGGAGCGCGCACCTCGCCCTCCATCACCGCGAAGGTGGGGTGGCTGGCCAGGGACGGGGCGATCCGTTCGACCAGCGGAGCGAAGTCGGCGTGGTAGAAGACGGCCTTCGATCCGGAGTGATCGACGATGTAGGCGATGTCGTCCGGCGTCAGCCGGATGTTGATGGGGTTCAGCACGGCGCCGGCCTCGAGCACACCGTAGTAGGCCTCGAGCAGCTGGTGCGTGTTGTAGGTGATGAAGCTCACGCGGTCGCCGGGGCCGATCCCCAGGCCGCGGAGAGCGCTCGCCAGCCGGTGGGTGCGCTCGGCATACTCCCGGTAGGTGAAGCGGCGCCCGCCGTCGACGACGCCCACCCTGTCGCCGAAATACGCAGCGGCACGGTCCCGGAACTCGAGGACCGAGAGGGGCACGATCATCGCTGGGCCTCCCGTGTCGAACGGCACCGGGCGGCGGGACGCCACCGTGGCGGGTCGCCGGAGCGGCTGCTCGTGGGCCGGAGGATAACCGGGCGGCGCGGGGTGTCAATCCGCCGCGCCGCCGCCTCCCTCGTCCGGTGATGGGTGTACGGTGAAGGTCCCGAGATACTTCGTGCCCTCCGGGTACGTGCGCGTGAGCCGCTCTTCGTTGTCGGCGAGCCAGCGCTGGAACGCCTCCTGCACCAGGATCTCAACAGTCGACGGGGCCCGTTCCGTCAGCGTTCCGGGCGCCCCGAGTGGCACGAACGAACTCGGCTGAACGGACGACACGTGCCCGGGGGGCTGGCCGAGAGGACGCTGACCCGGCCACGCGCGGCACGCGAGTGCTCACACAGGCTGCGGAACCTTCGCTGCAGCAGGCTCGGGCTCGAGCCGGCCGGTCGCCGGGTCGAAATGGCGTACCTCGTGGATGGACTCGTAGGGGATCTCGTACTTCTTGAAGATCTCGACGACGGCCTCTTTCGTGGGTGCCTCCCAGTGGCAGTAGCTCCTGTTGTCGGCAAAGGCGCAGTAGGTGCCGTTCCAGGTGACGCCTTCGGGCACCTGCTCCTTGGCCAACGGCTGGAGCTGCTCTTCACTGAAGGCTACCGGGTGCACGGCGATGAAGCGCGGCATTGGAAACGACCTCCCTGGACCTGGTGGGGGCCACCCAGCGACCCCGAGCAGTGACTTCCTGGATGCGGCGTGGCCGTAGGTGAGTGTCTCGACACGGTGGCCCGCCGGTCGGACATGACGCGCCCGTCCTAGATCAGATCGGCGATCGCCCCTTTCCACTCGCCCATCGCCCGGGTGACCCCGGCGTCGACGAGAGCGCTGACGACGCCGACGCCATCGCAGCAGACGCCGGCCCGCATGGTCAGGCGCTCGAACTCGGGTGTCATGCTGAGACGGCCCAGCTTCTCGGGATCGCCGCGCAGCAGCGCGAAGCCGGCCAGGTCACCCCCGTGGGCGGTCAGGAGCACGGTTTCGACGCTCTCGATCTCGCCCGCCGCCTGGAGCGCGTTCCAGTAAGCGACGGCTTCCTCGAATATCCTGGCCGCCGCGGCTTCCTTGCCGGCGCGCGGCGAGCCCCAGCCTATGAACAGTCCGAACTCGGCCACTGACAACCCCTCCCTGGGACGGGTCCCGCGGGTCGGTCTCGCCAGTGGCTCTGCGCGGTCGAGGCGGCCTGGGCATGGCCGCGCGTCAACGCCCCCCGCGTGCGCGCGCAGCATTCGCGCCGCTCAGCGTCGAGCAAGTGCCGAATGGCACTAACGACTCGTCCCTGACGAACCGGGACGGTCGTCGGCGGCGGCAAACGGAGGCTGCGCCCGGTCGTCAGGGCCTGTGAATCGACCCCGGCCGACCCTGGCTACTGCGCCACCTGGCCAGCGCCGACACCATGCTCCACCCGAGGGCACCCAGCAAGGCGCTGCCCACCAGTGGGACGCCGATCCAGAACCACAACTCGAGCAGCAGTGAGAAGGGGGTCTCCCCGGTCGGCTCGTGCGACATCGTCGACGCGTTGGTGAACGTGATGAGAATGCTGCCGGCAACGTACGAGGCGAGCATCACGATCCCCGCCATCGCCC
>JAJYGO010000082.1 GCA_021785115.1 Chloroflexota bacterium
AACCTCGAATCCAGGGGCGGGGGAGCTGCAGGACCTGCAGGTTGGCCCGGACGCGGACCAGGCCTGGCCGCCGGAACCGCTGCACGTGCGCGTGGCGCGCCGTGCTCGACTGTGGAACGAGCGTCACGGGACGGTGGGCCTGGTGGTGGGCGCGACGGCGCCGCGGGAGCTGGAGGCGCTGCGGTACGTCGCCCCGGAGCTTGCCTTCCTCGTGCCGGGCGTGGGCGCCCAGGGCGGGGACGCGGATGCCGCGCTGGCGCATGGGCCGGCGACCGCTGCCGCCGCCGGGTCGCGCCCCGGAGGGGGCCTGCTGGTGAACGTGTCGCGCGGCATCGCCGGGGCGGCGATCGGCGCGACGGACCCCTCCGCGGCCATCGCCCGGGCCGCAGCCCGCTGGGCGGCCACCCTGCCGGTGCTACAATCGCAGCCCTGACCGGGGTCGTCAGCCTGAGGAGTCGCGTCGATCATGCCCGACATCGGACCGATGGAGATCATCCTGGTCCTGGCCATTGCGCTGCTCGTGCTCGGGCCGAGCAAGCTCCCCGAGATCGGGAAGAGCCTTGGAGCGAGCATCCGCGAGTTCCGCAAGGCGACCACGGATGTGCAGGAGTCGGTAAGGCTCGACGCGCCAGCTCCGGCTGCGCCGCCCGCTCCGTCCGCCACGGCTGCTTCCTCCGCCCCGGCGGTCCCGGCCACCCCGGTCCAGCCGCCGTCGGCGCAACCCCCGTCGCAGGCGGGCGGCTCCGGCGAGCCCCAGGCCGGGGCCTGATCGGCCCCGCGCGCTCATCTTCGCGTGGCTGACCTGGAGGCGGTCCGGCCCGGGGACCTGGCCCTGACCGGCGGAGGCGGCCCGCGGGACCCTACCCCGTCCTCGCCTGCGCCTGCCGCCGGCGACGACGCGGTCATGAGCCTGGTCGACCACCTGGCCGAGCTGCGACGCCGTCTCTTCGTCTCCATCCTCGCGGTCGTCGTGGGGTCCGTGCTCGGACTGTTCCTCGCCCCACGTGCGATCGAGATCCTCAAGGCGCCGATCCCGGGAGCGCTCCGCTTCACGGACCTGGGCGGCGCGTTCTTCATCCAGCTCAAGGTCGCGGTCGTGATCGGCGTGGTGCTGGCCATGCCGGTGATCCTGTGGCAGTTCTGGCGCTTCGTGGCGCCGGGGCTGACGCCCGAGGAGCGCCGCCTGGCCCGGCCGTGGGTCCCGCTTGCGCTCCTGTTCTTCGCCCTCGGGGTGGCCGTCGCGTACGTGGTCCTGCCGTTCGCGTCCGCGTTCCTGCTCGGGTTCGCCGTGCCGGGGGTCCTGGAGCCGCTCATCACGGCCGAGGCGTACTTCGGGTTCGTGACGATGCTCTTCCTCGCCTTCGGGCTCGTCATGGAGTTTCCGATCGTGCTCGTGCTGCTCAGCAAGGTCGGGATCATCACCTCGGAGCGCCTGCGCAAGAACCGCCGCATGGTGATCCTCGGGATCGCGATCTTCGCGGTGGTCGTGACGCCGGGTGGCGACCCGATCAGCCCGAGCGTCCTTGGCACGGTGATGTACGTGCTCTTCGAGTTCAGCATCCTCCTCGTGCGCTGGACCGGACGGTGACGAGCGGCGAGGGAAGCATCACGTGGCCGAGTCCCAGCACGTCGCGGTGATCACCGGCCTCTCCGGTGCCGGCAAGACCACCACCAGCAAGCTCTTCGAGGACCTCGGCTACACCGTCGTCGACAACCTGCCGGCGGAGTTCCTTCCGGGGCTGGCCGAGCTGGTGGCGCGCGAGCCGACCCGGTTCGACCGGGTGGCGATCGTCATCGATGTGCGCGCGGGCGACGCCCCGGCGGCGTTCGCGGAGACGATGGAGGCGCTGCAGGCGCGCGGCCTGCGGCCCCAGGTGTTCTTCCTGGAGGCGCGCGATGACGTCCTCGTGCGGCGCTTCAGCGAGACCCGGCATCGCCATCCCCTGGGCGGCCATGGCGGGATCGCCGCGTCGATCGCTCAGGAGCGGCTGGTGCTCGAGCCGCTGCGGGAGTGCGCGGACACGATCATCGACACGTCCGACCTGTCCGGCCGCGAGCTCCGCGAGCGCATCTTCGGTGCCCTGGAGCTGGAGACGGAGCCCGAGCAGATGACGCTCCAGCTCGTGAGCTTCGGGTACAAGTACGGGCTGCCGATCGAGGCGGACATCGTCTTCGACGTCCGGTTCATGGAGAACCCGTACTACGATCCGGAGCTGCGCCCGCTGTCCGGGCTCACCGAGCCGGTCCGTGCGCGCGTGCTGGGGCAACCTGCGGCCCAGCGGTTTCTCGAGCTGGCCGAGGAGTTCTTCGAATTCGCCATCCCCGCGTATGCTGCCGAGGGAAAAACGCGCCTGACGGTGGCGATCGGCTGCACCGGTGGATACCATCGGTCCATCGTCATTGCCGAGGAGATGAAGCGGCGCTGGGCGGAGCGCGGGTACGGTGGCGTCAGCGTCTGGCACCGTGAGCTCGAGCGAGCGTGAGGGGGCCGTGAGCGAGGCCGATCGGCCGGGACGGCGCGGAGCGCGGCGGCGGGGACCGGCGCGGCGGGGGCCGACGCTGCGAGGGGGCCGGCTCCGGTACTGGCTGATGCCCGGCATCGGGGTCAAGCGCTGGCTCGCGCTGGTGCTGGCCGGCGAGCTCGCACTGGCCCTGGCGGGCGCCTTCGTGCTCAAACAGGTGTACCGGGACATCATCGTGACGGGCCCCCTGGAGGGGGTCGTCTACGTCCTGACCCTCCAGTTCCTGCCGTACGGCGCACGCGCCATCCCGTTCCTGGTCGCCGGGATCGTGGCCTTCTCGGTGGGCGTGTTCCAGCTCACCCGGACGCTGCTGCTGCCGTTCGGGGAGCCGTCGGGGCCGCTCGTCGAGGTCATCTACCAGAAGCGCTATCTCGCCCGAGGCCCGCGGGTCGTCGCGATCGGGGGCGGGACCGGGCTCTCGGCGCTGCTGCGCGGCCTCAAGGAACATACCAGCAACATCACCGCGGTGGTCACGGTGGCGGACGACGGAGGCTCCTCGGGGAAGCTCCGGGCGGAGCTGGGGATCGCGCCCATGGGCGATATCCGGAACTGCATCGCTGCGCTGGCCGACACCGAGCCGCTCATGACGCGGCTCCTCCAGTACCGCTTCCCGGAGGACGCGGCCCTCGCCCCTGGCCTGGGAGGCCACGCGTTCGGTAACCTGCTGATCGCGGCGATGAGCGCGATCGAGGACGACTTCGAGGAAGGCGTCCGGCAGTCGAACCGGGTCCTCGCGGTGCGAGGGCAGGTGCTCCCCGCGGCCCCCGTCCCGCTCACGCTTCACGCCCGCGTCGCCGGGGGAACGGAGATCCACGGCCAGTCGTCGATCGCGCGGGCGACCGGGATCGAGCGTGTCTGGGTCACGCCTTCCGACGTCGGCGCAACTGCCGAGGTCCTCGAGGCGATCGCGTACGCCGACTTCATCGTGCTGGGGCCCGGAAGCCTCTACACGAGCCTGCTGCCGAGCCTGCTGATCCCGGAGGTGCGCGATGCGGTGGCGGCATCCCGGGCGCTGCGCTGCTACGTGTGCAACGTCGCGACGCAGGTCGGTGAGACCGAGGGGTACGGGCTGGCGGCGCACCTGGCGGCGCTGATGCTGCACGCGGGGCCCGAACTCGTGGACGTGGTCCTGGCGAACGACGATTTCAGCGCGGCGCGCCCCGAGGGCGACCGGAGCGAACCGGTACGCCTGGACTGGGTGCACGCGCGCGGCGGCCCGGATCTCGTTACCCGGCACGTGGTCGATACGCAGAACGCGCACCGTCACGACTCCGATCTCCTGGCGGCCGCGCTCATGGACATCCTCCAGGAGCGCGGGCGATCTCGACCGCTCCTGCACGTGGCCAGCACGGCATGATCCCGCGGCGTCGGGAGGGCACGGCATGACCCCGCGGCGGCGCGGGAGCCCCGCCCGCGGGAATCCGTCTCTCGCGAACCCGGCCCCGGCGCCGCCCCGGACGCGCGTCCCCAACCCGGACCGCGAGCTGGTCGCCGCGGTCCGCGCCGAGCTGGCGGCGATCGAACCGACCCGCGAGTGCTGCCGATCCGCGGAACGGATGGGGCTGGGCAGCGCGGCGACCGGCGAGGCTCACTCTGCGGCCGTCGCGCGGCTGGCCGTGCGCCTCGGGCCGGCGCCGGACTCCTCCTCCCCGGAGGCGCCGCCCTCGTTCGATTGGGCCGGTGCGGCGGATCACTGCCGGATGGCATGGCTGCGCGGCACGTTCCTGGCCCACGGGTCCCTGAGTCTCGGGTTCGCGCGTACGCACCTCGAGTTCGTGGTGGCCCCCGCGGATGCGCCGGAGCTCGCGCGGCGGCTGGCATCGCTGGGCCTGCCGGCCGCAGTCCGGCTGCGGCGGGGGAGGGGCGTGCTCACCTGGAAGAGCGGCGAGCGCGTGGCGGCGTTCCTGCGCGAGATCGGGGCAGGGCCGTCGTTGCTCGAGTTGGAGGCCAGGGGGGTCGCGCGGATCCTGCGCGGGGAGCTGAACCGGCTCCTCAACGCCGAGGCCGCCAATCTCGAACGCTCGGTGGGCGCGTCCGCCCGGCAGCTCGAGGCAATCGTGCGCCTCCAGGGTGACGGGCGGCTTGCCGCCGAACGAGAGGCGGTCCGGGTGGTCGCCCGCGCGCGGCTGCGGGATCCCGACGCGACGCTGGGCGAGCTGGCGGCGGAGCTGGGCGTGACGCGCTCGTCGGTGCAGCGGGCGCTCGAACGGATCGAGCGGCTGGCACTGCACCCGCTGGACGGTGACCTGCCGCTGCGCGCCGGCTCCCGGCGCAGCGCGAAGCCTGCGGGCGGTGCGCGCGTCCCGATGCGGCTCGACGCGGGCAATGCCCCATTCGGCCCGGTACGCGAACGCCTCGTGCCGGGATAATCGCGGCATGCGACCGATCATCATTGCCGCCAACTGGAAGATGAACACCACCCCGGCCGACGCTGGCCCGCTGGCCTCCGCCATCGCCGCGGCCACGGCCACGGACGACGTCGTGCGCGTGATCTGTCCGCCGTACGTCTGCCTGGCACCGGTGCGCGACGCCCTGGCCGGCACCGGGATCGCGGTGGGTGCCCAGGATGTGCACCCGCTGGCCGCCGGGGCGTACACGGGCGAGATCAGCGCCGGCATGCTCGCCGGGCTGGCGAGCTGGTGCATCGTCGGGCACTCGGAGCGCCGGCGCGACCAGCACGAGACGGACGAGCTGATCGGCCGCAAGCTGGCACGCTGCCTTGAGTCGGGCCTGCGCCCGATCTGGTGCGTCGGCGAGCAGCTCGACGAGCGCGAGGCCGGACGCGCCGAGGCGGTCGTCCGCGAGCAGGTGGGGCGGGCGCTCCTGGCGGGCGGCCTGTCGAACGGCGACTGGGCCGGGTCGGTGGTGATCGCCTACGAGCCGGTCTGGGCGATCGGCACCGGCCGCACGGCGCGTGGTGCGGACGCGGCCGCCATGGCAGACGCCATCCGGGCCGCGCTCGAGGCGAACGGGTGGACACGCGACGCGGCGGCGGCCGTGCCGATCCTCTACGGCGGCAGCGTGACCGCGGCCAGCATCGGCGAGTTCCTCGCGGAGCCGGCCATCGACGGTGCGCTGGTCGGAGGGGCGAGCCTGAAGCCGGACGAGATGGCCGGGATCGTGGCGCGGGCCACGACGACGGCAGCCGCGAGGCGGGCCGCGGCGGGATAGTCCGCCCGCGAACGTGCCCTGCGCCGCGACCGTCAGCCCTGCGGCCTGGCCGTGCCCTGCGCCGCGACGGCCGCGGCGGCGGCGGCGATCCTGTCGGGGTCTCCCAGGTAGAAGTGCCTGACCGGTCGCAGGTCGGCGTCCAGGTCATACACGAGCGGCACCCCGGTCGGGATGTTGAGGCCCACGATCGCCTCGTCGGACATCTGGTCCAGGTACTTCACCAGCGCACGCAGGCTGTTTCCATGCGCCACGATCAGCACGCGCTTCGCAGACCGGACGACCGGAGCGATCTCCGCATGCCAGTAGGGGAGGAACCGTGCGACGGTGTTCACCAGGGCCTCGCACCGGGGCAGGTCGGCGGGGGCGACGTCCGTGTAGCGCGGATCTCGTCCGGGAAACCGAGGATCGTCGAGATCGAGCGGCGGCGGCGGCACGTCGTAGCTCCGCCGCCAGAGGCGCACCTGCTCCTCGCCGTACTGTTCCGCGGTCTGGGCCTTGTTCAGACCCTGCAGCGCGCCGTAATGGCGCTCGTTCAGGCGCCACGACTTGGTGACGGGGATCCACATCAGGTCGAGCTCGTCGAGCGCGATCCAGAGCGTGCGGATCGCGCGCTTGAGCACGGAGGTGAACGCCACGTCGAACCCGTATCTGCCCTCTCGCAGCAGGCGTCCGGCCTCGTGCGCCTCCGCAACGCCCTTGTCGGACAGGTCGACGTCCGTCCATCCGGTGTAGAGGTTCTCCCGGTTCCACGTGCTCTCGCCATGACGGAGGAGCACGACACGGTGGGTCGCGCCGTTCGCCAGGGCCGGTTCCGGGAGGGTGGTGTTGATCGAGTTCGGTTCCATGGCGGCATTATCCCGGCGCGCCCGTCTGGTGTCCCGGGCCGAATGGGGCGGCTGCGGCTGGCCGTCCCGACACCCGGTGCGCCGACCGTGTCTCCCCACGAGGCCGGCCCCGCGACCCGCCCGGTCGGTTCCGAACTGCTTCCCGGGTGGGGGCTGTGCTATCCTTCGCCACCGCGCGACCCGTTCGCACCCGGAGGTCCACGTTCCCTTGAATCCAGTCCTGGCCCTCGCCGAGATCGTCGTCAGCATCGGGCTGATGGCATCCATTCTGCTGCAGGCGCGCGGCGCGGGGTTGTCGTCGGCGTTCGGCGGCGACTCTGCCGTGTACCGCAGCCGGCGCGGGATCGAGAAGCGGCTCTTCCAGTTCACGATCCTGCTGGCCGTCCTGTTCGTCATCTTCTCGCTGACGGTTTTCCGCCTCGTCGGCTGAGCGGCCGCCGGTGCCGCTCCATGGAGGGCCCATGACCCGCCGGGACCACCTGGTCGTGGCCGTGGCGATGGTGCTGCTCGTGGCGATCGCCGGCGCGATGGTGCTGGTGCCACCGCCGGCGGACACGTCCGCGAGCGCCGTCGCCCCCGCCTCAACGCCTGCGCCGCGGACCTTCCGCGACGGCGTCGTCGGGACGATTGCCACGCTGGACCCGCTGTTCGCAACGACGCGTCCCGAGCTCGACATCGACGCGCTCCTGTTCAGCGGGCTCACCCGGCTCGGCCCGGACGGCTCCGTCGTCCCGGACCTCGCGTCGAGCTGGGCCGCCGGCAAGGACGGGCGCACCTGGACCTTCCGGCTGCGCGCCGGTGCGACCTGGCATGATGGCGTGCCGGTCACGGCCGACGACGTCGTGTTCACCGTGCGCACCACCCAGGACCCTCAGTACCGCGGGCCACTCGCGGGCGCCTGGGAGGGCGTGACCGTCCAGGCGCTGGATCGCCTGGACGTGCGGTTCACGCTCGCGACCCCGGTCGCCGACTTCCCGCTCGCCGCGCGGAGCCCCATCCTGCCGGCCCATCTCCTCGCCAGCCAGTCGATCGCGAACCTCGGTGCCACCTCGTTCGAGCTCCACCCGATCGGGGCGGGACCGTTCCGGCTGGTGACGCTCGCCGCGACCGGTGCCGTCCTCCAGCGTACGGGTGACGCGGCGGTTCCGACGCCGGCGGTCACGTTCCCATCGAGCCCCCTCGACTGGCAGCTCCCGGCAGACATCGAGCAGATCGACGTCCGGGTGTTCGCCGACCAGGGCGCGCTGGCGGCCGCCTTCCAGGCGGGCCAGGTTGACGCTGCCGGGGGTCTTCCGCCGGACGTCGCGTCGCGCCTCGCGACGCTGCCCGGGGCACGGTTGGTGGCGTACCAGCGAACGGTCCTGACGGCGGTCATGCTCAACCTGCGGTTCGGCCACAACCTCTTCCAGAACCCCCACGTGCGGCGGGCGCTGCTGCTCGCCATCGACCGGGACGCCCTGGTGAGGGTGGAGCTCGGTGGCCTCGGAACGCGGGCGGACACGCTGGTGCCTCCGTCCTCGTGGGCGTTCGACCCGAACGCGGCTGGACGGGTGCCGTATGACCCGAAGGCCGCGGCGAAGGAACTCCTCGCGGCCGGCTGGCGACGATCCGGGTCCGGATGGCTGCGGCCGGGCGCCAGGGGGGCCGTCACGATCGAGCTGCTGACCGTGGAC
>JAJYGO010000023.1 GCA_021785115.1 Chloroflexota bacterium
CGGCCGATGTACCGGCGGGCCGCGGCGTACGGGCCGTGCGGGCGCACCGACGTGGACCTGCCGTGGGAGCACACCGACCGGGCGGCGGCGCTGGCCGCGGACGCCGGACTGCCCGAGCCGCCGGCGGACTGACCGGGCCGCCGGCGATCGCGGTCCTGTCGATCCCGGCCGGGCCGCTCACGACCGAGGTCGTCGCCGGCAGCCGGGTCGCGCTCCGTAGAATGCCCTGATGGACGTCGTCATCATGGCCGGCGGCGGCGGCACGCGGCTGCGGCCCCTGAGCACGGGCGCCCGCCCCAAGCCGTTCCTGCCGCTGCTGCCGGGCGGCGAGACGCTGCTGCAGCGGACGGTCGCCCGACTCCGCGGCCCGGAGGGCGCCGCGGGGCTGGACGTCTCGGTGGTCGTGTCCGCGGCGTGGGCGCCCCTGGTGGCCGCCCAGGCGCCCGACGCGCGCCTGGTCATCGAGCCCGAGGGCCGCAACACGGCGGCCGCGATCGCGCTGGCCGCGCTGGAGGCTGGCCGCGACCCCGAGGCCGTGATGGCCGTCCTGCCGGCGGACCACCGCATCGACCCGGGCCGCGAGGGCCTGTTCCGGTCCGTGCTGGCGGCGGCGGCCGCCGAGCTGGCGACGGGGGCGTTCGGCGTCGAGTCCCCGCTCGTGACGCTGGGCGTCGAGCCGACCCGCCCGGCCACCGAGTACGGCTACCTCCTCCCCGACGTCGCCCGCGGGGTGTCGGCGGGCGGACTGCGCGCCTACCCGCTGCGGGCGTTCGAGGAGAAGCCCCGCCCGGAGCGGGCGCTGCAGCTCGTCGCCATGCCCGGCGTGGCGTGGAACGCGGGGATGTTCCTGTGGCGGCGGCGGGCGATCGTCGAGGCGCTCGACCGCCACGCCCCGGAGGTCGCCGAGGGGGTCCGGCGCGGCCTCGCGGGCGATCTGGCCGTGGCCTACGCCTCGCTGCCGAGCCGGTCCATCGACTACGCCGTGATGGAGCCGGCCGCCGCGGCGGGGATCGTGGCGATGGCGGCGATGGACGTCGGCTGGACCGACGTGGGCACGTGGCCCGCCCTGCTCGAGGTCCTGGGCGCCCCGGGGATCGACGGCGGCGTGGTCGAGGCGGGCGACGAGGCGGTCGCGGCGGCGGGCGATCTCGTGGTCCGGAGGGTGGGCGGCCGGCCCGTCGTCTCCGACGCGCCGCCGGGAGCGTTCCGCCCCGAGGCGCCCGTTGCCCTGCTCCGAGGGGCGGCGTCGGCGCGGCCGGTCGTCGAGTCGCTGCTCGAGCGATGCGCCGCGGCGGAGGCCGGCGGCTGACCCGCTCCGCGCACGGGGCCTGACCCGCCCGGCGGACGCTGGCGCCCGCTCGCGCGGGCCGGGCGCGCTGTCCTCGTGACGCCGCCTGGCCGTCGTCGGAGGTGCCGATCGTCCGGCCCTCGGCGGCCCGCTTCGGGGGGTGCCACGGGGGCGCCGGGGGTGTAGGCTTGGTCCTGCGACCGCTATCACCGGCCGAGCGGACCCGACCGGACGGCGGCCCTCGTGGGCGCCCCGCACAGGGCGACTGGAGGTACTGCGACGATGCACTCCTCTCTCATCGGCAAGGTCGAGAAGGCGAATCGCTACGCTCGGGAGCTGGACCGGATCTCGATCGAGCGGATCGCCCTGACGTTCCGTGGGGACAACGACACCCATCACGTCAGTCTCGATGCCGGCGTGTGGCACTGCACGTGCCACTACTTCGAGAGTTGGGGCTCCTGCGTTCACCTCCTCGCGCTTCAGAAGATCATGGGCGTGATGCTGCCCGAGGACGCGCAGACGTCGATCTTCAACGCGACCGGAGCTGCTGCCATCGCCTGACCACGGGCGGGCCGGTGTCCCGGCCCGCATTCCCGGTTCGCTGCCTGACCGCCGCCGGCCGCGCTCGACGCGCCGGCGGCGCGGCATGTCCGGGGCTCATGGCGCCACCGCCAGATGCCAGTAGTAGGTGGCGTTGGCCCCCGGGCCGAACGTGGCGCTGACCCGCAGGGACCAGTCCCCGGCGGTCGACGGCGCCCGGAGGGCGACGGCGCCTTGGCCGGCCGAGCCGTCGGACGGGGCGGCCGCCATGCCGCCGGAGACCGCCGCCCAGGCCGCGGTCCACGAGACCGGCTGGAGGTTCTCGAACGCCACGGTCAGGGACGAGCCCTCGGTCGCCGTGCCCGTCGCGGGGCCCACCACCCAGGGCGCGTCCGTGCCGCTGTCGGCCCAGGTGTAGGAGCCGAGCTCCCCGTGGGCCTCCCGCCCGCCGGCCAGGCCGTGCAGCTGCCCGGACGGGGGCTCGTCCGGCAGGTTCGGCGCGACGGACGACGCCGGTGCGGCCGTCTCCGGGGGCGCGGACGGCGTCCCGGAGGTCATCGACGCGCCGGCCGGATCGGAGGCTTCGGACGCGACCTCCCTCCCCGCGACGGGCGCGCCGAGCGGGATGGCCGTGGCGGACGGGGGCGGCGCACCCCCCGTGCACGCCGCGACCACGACCGCCAGGCCCGCGGCGGCACCGAGGAGGGCGGCTCGGCGGCGGCCGGTCACCGCGAGCCGCCAGTGCCGGCCGTGCCCGCCTGCAGCGAGCACGGACTGGTGGTGCAGACGACGACGATGGTCAGCGACGACGACGTCGATGCTCGGACGCCCTCGTTGGCCGGCTTCCGGAACACGGCCCGGTAGGCCTGCGTTGCGCTGGGCGCGTACACCGCCCGGTACGTGCCGGCCGTGGTTCCCGGGGACATCGTGGCGAGGTCCGTCCAGGTGGTGCCCGTCAGCCGCTGGAGCACGACGGCGCGCCCCGCCATCGGGTTGCCGGCGAGCCGCGCCGTCCCGGCGCTCTGGAGGGTTGCGGTGAACGTCACCAGCGTGCCCAGCTTGGCGGTCGTCGACAGGACGCCCAGCGTCACGCTGGTCGGGACGTCGAGACACGTGGAGTACAGCGTGGTCCAGGAGGCCACGTCGTACAGCTGCTGGAGGGTGGCCACGTCGCAGCGCCCGAAGGCGCTGGCGTTCCAGCCCACCTGCGCCCGCGCGTGGCTGGACGCCTGCACGACGGCGTCCGCGTAGTCGCTGTCGCTGGCCAGGTTCACGTGGTGGTCCAGCCCGGCCACGTGCCCGAGCTCGTCGATGGTGATGGTCTCCGCCCGGAAGCAGCCGTAGGGGCTGCCGGTCATCTCGCACCAGCTCAGGGTGCCCCAGTCGTAGCGGTGGCCGTTCTCGCGGAACCACAGGTGCCAGTAGCCCCGGGCCGGGTCGCGCGAGAAGCAGGCGAGCCCGTTGACGCCGCAGGGGTTGCTCGTCCCGTACGAGACAGCGTTCGACCCCGCGCTGCTGTAGGCGAAGGACGGGGCGCGCGATCCGCGGCTGCCGTTCGCGTCGGCCGCGGCGGCGTCCACCGCCGTCCTGATGATCGAGGGCGGCACCGCGCCGGTCGCCCAGCTGTACGCGAGCGACGTGTCGATGGGCCAGGCGGGCGGGATCGTCGGATCCGGGGTGGCTGCGAGCGCGGCGCCCGCGGACGCTGCGAGCAGCCACAGGGCGACGGCACCGGCGGCGAGGCGACGGAGCGGGGGGTGTGCGTTCACGGGATCACCTCGAATGCGGACAGCTGGAGCGAGGAGGGGTCCAGGAGGCGGACGGCCGCCGGGTCGGCCACCCGCCCGCCGGGCGCCACGGCGATCAGCCCGGTTGGCGCCTCAGCCCCGGACTCGGCGGTCGAGGCGGGGATCACGGGAGCGAGGCCCGACGAGCCGGGAACGTCGGCCTCCGACGCCCCGTCGCCCAGTCGCAGCACCCCGAGCCCGCCGCGCGCCGCCACCACGACCGCGCCCGAGGAGCCGGGCACGATGGCGCCGAAGCCTTCCGCCGCATCGAGCGGCGTGGCGGCGCCCGTGGCCAGGTCGACCGAGTCGACCGCGCACGGAAGGCCGCCGCAGGCCTCGAGCACGACCAGCCGCTGGCCGGCGATCCCGACGGCCGGGCCGGTGCCGGAGGCGGCTGACGATCGGCCGGTGCGCGGATCGACGACCCGGGTCCGGCAGGCGCGCTCGCCGCACGAGCTCACCACGACGCGCCCGTCATCGGCGGCGAGCAGGCTCGTCGTGAACGTCGGGCCGAAGGCGGGGTCGGCCGGTAGGCCCGCCAGGAGTTCGACCGCTGCCCCGTCCGCGCCGAGCTCCCGCACCCAGACCCCGAGGTCGCGGCGCGACGCCCGATCGACGCGGTGCTCGTAGACGCGGGCTCCGCCCGGCGCCAGCACCGCGCTCCGGACGACGTCGGACGACGTGCCGACCGCGGTCCAGCAGCCCCGTGCCGTGTCGAGTGTGCGGAGGCGCGAGCGCCCTCCGTCGTCGTCGCCGACCAGGACGAGCCCTTCCGACGGCCCCGAGGCGAAGGACTCGGGCGGCAGCGCCACCGACCAGCGGGATGCGCCCCGGCCGACGGTCAGCCGACGGCCGACGAGCGTCCCGGATGCGTCCAGGATTGGGTCCAGGCGATACCAGGCGGCACCGGCCGGGGTGCCGGGCGAAGCTGCATCCGCCCGGCACGACCGCTCGACCGGCGGTTGCGGCGTCGGCGCCCGAGACGGCTGCGCCGCCAGTACGACCCCGGTGGGCGTCGGCTGGCCAAGGGCGCCAGCGGCGGCCAGGGCCACGGGTGCGGCCAGCACCAGCCATCGGATCGGTCTAGCAAGCTCCATCGAGCCTCTCCTCCGGCGGGGTGCGATGCGGCGGGAGGAGGCGGTGCGCGAGATCCTCGCACCGGGGTCTTACCGGGCCCTTACGCGAGCGGCCCGGAGGGATGGCAGCCGGTCGCCGGCGACAGCGGCTCGGGCAGCACGCGCGGCGCGCGGCGGGTACGCTTGTGCCATGCGACGCGCGCCTGCCCTCGCCCTCCTCGTGGCCCTGCTGGTCGCCGCCTGCGGCGGGAGCACGCCCTCGGGCGGCAACGGATCGTCCGGGACGGCAGCACCGACGGGCGCGGCCAGCGCGGCGCCCGGCACGCCGGGCGGGGCCGGCTCGAGCGGCGCGCCGACCGCCTCGTCCGGGTCGTCGGAGCCCGGGTCGAGCCCCGAGGGAGCGTCCCCTGCGCCTGCCGCATCTGACGTCCCGTCCGGGCCGCCCACGCCGTTCTCCTCGGCCGGGGTCGGGACGGCCGACGTCTGCTCCGGAAGCGTCGACAACCAGACGTTCTACGCGCACCTCGCCGCCTCGGTCAGCTGGGAGGTGTACTGCGCGGTGCTCCCCAAGGGCTGGGTCGTGTCGGCCGGCCAGTACCGGCTGGCCAACGGCGGCAAGCTGACGATCACCTACAGGGGCCCGGACGGCGCCACCGTGTCGCTCTCGGAGGGCTCGTTCTGCACCGACGGCAGCGGCTGCGTGCCCTCGGGGACCGACGCCGGGGCCGCGTCGTTCGGCACGCTGCCGGGGACCCTGGTGGCGATCGACTCCGGCGGCTATGCGATCGTCGTCGCCCGCGGCGAGCAGCCCAGCTGGCTGATGGTCACCAGCGGCCTCGACCAGGCCACCACGGTCTCCCTCGGGGCGGCGCTCGCCAAGGTCAGCGCCAGCTAGCCTCCGACCCGCCGCCCGCCACGTCCCGCGTCGGCGGGGCCGAGTCGCCCCCCGATCCGGCGACCTGCGGCCCGCGGCCGCGCCACCTCCGGCCCTCGGCCCGCGGATCGGCTCCGCGGCATCCTCCCAGTGCGTCCGCGGATCGGAGCCCACCTCATGCCCCTGCGCTCACCCGGCCGCACCCTCGTCCGCCTCGCCCCGCTGAGTGCAGCCGCAGCGCTCGCCCTCGGCGCGTGTGCGGGGGCGCCCGCATCGTCGACGCCCGTCCCCGCCGCCTCGGACAACCGTACGGACTTCCGGACCCTCGGCGACTTCACCGCGGTGGTCGTGGACGGCCCGCTCAACCTGGTCCTGGGCGCGGGGACCGTGCCCTCGGTCGACGTCGAGGCGGCCTCGAACCTGCTGCCGCTGGTCCAGACCACGGTCAGCGGGACGGAGCTGGACGTCTCGGTGGCGCCGCCCGGGTTCACGTCCGACAAGCCCGTCACGGTCCGGATCACGTCGCCGAAGGTGGGGTCGGTGTCGCTCAAGGGCGGCGCGACGGGGACGGTCGAGGCGATGGGGACGTCGTTCGCGGTGTCCGTGTCGGGCGGCTCCACCCTCAGGGGCATCGGCACCGTGACCCAGCTGACGGTCACCGTCCTCGGCAGCTCCGTGGCGGAGCTCGGCGACCTCTCCGCGGACACGGGGAAGATCGCGGCGGCGGGCGGCGCGAAGGCGACGCTGCGGGTCTCCAAGCAGTTGACCGGCACGGTCGACGGCGGCTCGATCGTGACGCTGGCGGTCGCGCCCGAGGCCAAGTCGGTGTCGGTGACGGGCGGCGCGCAGCTCGTCGGGCCGTAGCCGGGGCGACCGCGCGCGGCCAGGCGCCGCGGCGGGCAGGCCGCGCCCGCCGCGCCCTGCGGAAGCCGATCAGGCGCGCTTGCGCTCGAGGTCGAGGAACGGCAGCTCCACCACCACCGCGCCGACGCGGCCCCGTCGGCCCTCCACGGTCCACTCCACTTGGAGCCGCGCGCCCACGCGGTCGAAGCGGGCGGGCACCGACGCGAGCGCGAGGGCCTGCTTGAGGATCGGGCTCCAGCCGCGCGAGGTGGCCCGCCCGACCTGGCGGCCGTCGGCGAAGACGGGGACCGGCGAGCGGTCCACGGTGGGGGAGACCGCCGGCGGCAGGCCCTGGGCGTCGAACAGCGCCTCGATGTCGTACCAGTCGAGCTGGAGGCCGACGAGCCGCCGCGACGGCCCGCCCGCCGCCTGCTCCGCCTGCAGCGCGCGCCGCCCGACGTAGTCCGCCTTGTCGAGCGCCACCAGCCGGCCGAGGCCGATCTCGAACGGGCTGTAGTTCTGCTCCGGGTTCATCGCGTGGCGGGCGGACGTGTAGTCCACCTCGAGCAGGATCAGGCCGGCCTCGAGCCGGGTCACGTCGAGGGCCAGCATGCCGGCGGGCCGGATCGCCCACGCCTTGCCAACCTCGAACAGCCGGTCCCAGACGGCCTCGGCCCGGTCGGCCGGGATCCACAGCTCATACCCCAGGTCGCCGGTGTAGCCGGTCCGGCTGACGTCGATCCCGACGCCCGCGATCGACGCGGGGCGACGCCGGAAGTAGCGCAGGTCCGACCAGTCCTCGCCGGTCGCCGCCTCGAGCACGGCGCGGCTGAACGGGCCCTGGAGCGCCAGCGCGGCGAGCGACTCGGAGACGTCCTCGACCTCGACGTCGAGCCCGGCCGCGTTCTGGGTAAGCCAGCGGTACTGGGGGTCGGCGGCCGTCCAGCGGATCTCCTGCTCGGCCACGCGGTGCACGGTCCCGTCGTCGATCACCTTGCCGTGCTCGTCGCACCAGGGCGTGTAGTAGACCTGCCCCACCTTGAGCCTGGACGCGTCACGGGTGATGACGCGGTCGGTGAGCGCGAGCGCGTCAGGCCCCGTGATCCGGTACTTGTACAGTGGGCTGACGTCGATGACCGCGGCGGCCTCGCGGATCGCGTTGTACTCGATGTCGTGGAAGTCGGCGTAGACGGACGACGCCCAGTAGCCGGACCACTCGCGCCACTGCATCTTGCGATTCAGGGCCGCGGCCCGGGGATGGAACGGGGTGCCGACGCTCACGCACAACCTCCAGCGCTGGTGACCGGGGAAGTATGCACGAGAGCTATGCAGGCTGGATGGGACGGCGGGTCGGGCGCGCGCCCCTCGCCGTCGGCCGCCGTCACCCTGCGCGGGCGGCGGTCGTCGAATCCGGTGCCGTGCTGACCATCGCATCGTCCCCGTCCGCCCGCCGCCGTCTGGCGGCCGTCCTGCTCGCCGTGGCGGCGGTGTGCCTGGGCGGGAGCCCCGCGATCGCGGGGCAGCCTCCCGGCCGGCCGGGCTTCGGGCCCGCAGGGGAGCCCGCGCCCAAGCCCATCGAGCCGCTGTCGGCGGCGGTGGTCACCCACGGCTCGCGAGCCCAGAAGGTCGTCGCGCTGACCTTCGACGACGGCTACGCCCCGGCGGTCTGCGGAGCCCTGGTCGACGTGCTCGTGCAGACCGAGACGCCGGCGACCTTCTTCCCGAACTCGGTCAACGTGGTCCGGACGCCGGCGCTGTGGCGTCGGGTCGCGGACCTCGGCTTCCCCATAGGCAACC
>JAJYGO010000277.1 GCA_021785115.1 Chloroflexota bacterium
GGCGCTCGAGGACGGCCTCGTCGCCGGCCTGCAGCTCGACCTCGAGCACCGCGAACGCCGCCAGCCTCGCCCCGTCCCGCAGGACCTCGACGTCGTCCAGGCTGATCTCCGCCGACCCGTCCGGACCGCCGACGCTGCGCACGCGGCGGCGCTGCCGGATCCGGAAGAGCTCGCGCAGCGGCTCGCCGTCGATCGCCCCGAGGAGCCGGTCGCGCGCCGCGCTCGCCGGCCACGCCACGGGATCGAGCCCCTCGCCCGCCGGCCCCTCGATCTCCTCCCGGCGGTGCAGCGGTCCCTGGGCGGGGGTCAGCGACTTGAGCCCAAGCAGCCGGACGCCGTGCCGCTCGCGAATTCGCGCCGCGTACCCCTGGCCCTCGACCGCGCGGCCGGTCGTGTCCACGTACCGGTCGTCGACCGGCACGTCTCGCCACTCGCCGCCCGCGAGCCCGCCGATGCCGGGCGTGGCGAGGAACGCCTCGAGCCGTGGGCGGTCGATGACGTCGTACTTCAGCTCGACCTCCATCCCCGGGTCGCGGTGCACGGCGTCGAAGTCGGCTGGGCCCGTGCCCGCGCCGTCGCCCGTCGATCCCGTCACGACGCCCCCGCCGACATCTCGAGCGCCCGCGCCATCATCGTTTCGAACGTGTCGACCCCGGGCGCCTGGCCCGACGTCGTCTCGAGCCGCCGCCACAGCCCGTCGTCCCCGAGCTCCCACGCCCGCCGGTCGTCGCGCAGCATGACGTCGAGGATCTCACGCAGCCGCTCGCGGAGCGCCGGTTCGTCGACCGGCGCGACCGCCTCCACGCGGCGGTCGAGATTACGCTCCATCATGTCGGCCGAGCCGATGAGGAACTCCTCGTCGCCTCCGTTCCGGAAGTAGAAGATCCGTGAGTGCTCGAGGAACCGCCCGACGATCGAGCGCACGCGGATCGTCTCGCTCACGCCCGCGAGCCCGGGGCGCAGCGAGCAGATCCCGCGGACGACCAGGTCGATCTCGACGCCCGCCTGGCTGGCCCGGTAGAGGGCCCGGATGATCGTCGGGTCGACGATGGCGTTGAGCTTGAGCACGATGCGGCCGTCGCCGGCGGTCTGCTGGCGTTCGATCTCGCGGTCGATGCGGGCGACGATCCCCTCGCGAAGCCCGAACGGGGCGACGAGCAGCCGCCGGAACGCGCGCTGGCGGGAGAGGCCGGTCAGGAAGTTGAACAGGTCCGTGACATCCGCGCCGAGCTCGGACCGGCAGCTGAGCAGGCCGATGTCGACGTAGATGCGGGCCGTCTTCGTGTTGTAGTTGCCGGTCCCGACGTGGACGTACCGGCGCAGCCCGCGCCCCTCGCGCCGCACGACCAGCATCGTCTTCGAATGCGTCTTGAGCCCGACGAGGCCGTACACGACGTGCGCCCCGGCACGCTCCAGCGCGCGGGCCCAGCCGATGTTCGCCTCCTCGTCGAAGCGCGCCTTGATCTCGACGAGCACCACGACCTGCTTGCCGCGCTCCGCCGCGCGGATGAGTGTCTGGACGATCGGCGAGTCGCCGCTGGTCCGGTACAGCGTCTGCTTGATCGCAAGCACGTCAGGGTCGTCGGCGGCCTGCTCGACGAAGCGCTGCACCGACCTCGAGAACGACTCGTACGGGTGATGCACGAGGATGTCGCCGTCGCGGATCGCGGCGAAGACGTCCACGGGCTCGCCCGGGTCCGGCGGCACGAGGCGGGGCGGTGTGACCGGCGTCCACGCCGGCAGCTGGAGGCTCGGGACGTCGAGGTCGGCCAGCTCGAACACCGCCGTCAGGTCGAGGGTCCCGGCGATCTCGTACACGTCCTCCGGCGAGCACTGGAGTCCGCGCTCGAGGATCGCCCGCGTCTCGGCCGGCATCGAGCGCTCGACCTCCAGGCGGACGACATCCCCGAAGCGCCGCCGACGCAACTCCTCCTGGATCGCCAGCAGCAGGTCGTCGGCCTCGTCCTCCTCGATCGCCAGGTCGGCGTTGCGCGTCACGCGGAACAGGTGATGCTCGAGGATGTCCATGCCGGGAAACAGCACGTCCAGGTTGGCCGCGATGACCTGCTCGAGGAGCATGTAGGTCCGCACGCCGACCTCGACCAGCCGCGGGAGGACCGGCGGGACCTTGATCCGCGCGAACCCGCGCTCGCCGGTCTCCGGGTTGCGGACCGTGACCGCCAGCGACAGGGACAGGTTGCTGATGTAGGGGAACGGGTGGCCGGGATCGACCGCGAGCGGCGTCAGGACCGGGAAGATCTCGTCGATGAACCGCTGGCGGAGCTCGAGGTGTCGTTCGGGCCGCTCCGACCAGCTGACGATCCGGATGCCGTGCCCGACGAGCTCGCGCCGGACCTGCGCCCAGGTCTGGGACTGCGATGCCACCATCGGCAGGACCTTGGACCGGATCGCGCGGAGGGTCTCGGCGGGGCTGAGGCCATCGGGGGTCCGCTGCGCCCCGCCCGCGGCCATCTGCTGCTTGACGCCGGCGACCCGGACCTGGAAGAACTCGTCGAGGTTGCTCGAGAAGATGGCCAGGAATCGCGCGCGCTCGAGCAGGGGGTTGCGCTCGTCGAGTGCCTCGTGGAGGACGCGCGCGTTGAAGTCGAGCCAGCTCAGCTCCCGGTTCGTGTACGGCATCGACGGCGCATGGCGTTCCCTGCGCCCGGCGCGTCCCGCCGCCGCGGGAGCGACGGTCGACGCGCCGGGGGCCGCCAGGCCGGTCGGACCCGCGGACGTGCCCGTCACGCTTGCTCCAGGCGCCCGTGTGGCGGGGACAGCCGCGGCCGCGCGCACGGCGTTCGCAGGAGAGCCGGTCGCATCGGAGTCGGCGCGGGCAGCGCCTGTCGCGGGCGCCGTCCCGCGGTTCGGCTGAACGGCGGCCATCAGGGGCTCACAGCGTCGACCGAGCTCGACTCGCCGCGGCGCCTCGCGTCGCTCGCGGACACCGCTTCATGGCTCGGGCACGTACCGGCGCTCGCCGGTCCTCGGGTCGAACCACACCCGGAGGCGGGTGCCCGTGGTCGGATCGGCGAACACCTCGTCCGTCCGCTCCAAACCTGCGGGGCTCCGGTTCACGCCCCCGAGGGTGGCCCCGCTGGAGCCTGCCGCCGGTCCGACGCCCCACCCAGGCGTGACCGGCTGGCCCGGGACGGACACGCCGCCCGCCGGAGCGGACCCCCCGTCCTCCGCGCGATCGCGGTACCGCCCCTGCTCGTAGAGCGCCACGAGGATCAGGACGGCGCTGACGATGAGCAGCCACGCGGCACCGACCGGCTCGCCCACGCCGATAGCCGCCAGAGCGAGAACGAAGCCGATCCCGCCCGCGATCCCCAGCGCTCCGCGGAGCAGCTGAGAGAGCCCGGTGCTGCCCATCGCCACGCCGCCCCCGAAGGCTCAGCGCGCCTCGTCGTGGCCCGACTGGCCGGGCTCGATGATGACCGCGGTCCCGTAGGCCACGATCTCGGTCATCGTCTGGCCCATCTCCGAGCTGTCGAAGCGCATCGAGAGGATCGCGTTCGCCCCCATCGCGGTCGCGTTGCCGACCATCCGGTCGATCGCGTGCTTGCGGGCGTCCTCGAGGAGCTCCGTGTACTCCTTGATCTCGCCGCCGACGATCGACCGCAGCCCGGCCGCCACGTTGCCGGCCAGCCCGCGGCTCCGCACCACGACGCCGAAGCACTGCCCCTTGGTCTCGGCGACGCGATATCCCGCGATGAAGTTCGTCGTGCTGATGATCATGGCGTCTCTCCCTCTCCTGCGGCGCGGCCCCTCCGATGCGCCTCGTCCTTCGCGCACGGGCAGTGTGCCCGCAGCTGCTCGAACGTGTAGTAGCCCGTGTGGTGCCCATCGCCCCACGTCGGGGCGATGGCGTACGAACCCACGAGCTGGACGTCCACGAGCCGGGTCTGGTCCGGCGTCAGCGTCGGCGACGAGTCGAGCCATCCGGGCTGCCCCGCCTCACCCCGGCAGTAGGCGCACGGACACAGCCACCGGAGGCTCACGGTGTCGTACGTCGTCTCGTGCCCGTCGGCCCACGTGATCTCGAGACGCCCGGCGGCGCGGTCGGCATGGATGCGGACCGGCGTGAGGTACTCGCCGCCGGAGGTGTAGCGCGTGGACGTGGCCGGATTCGTGGACATGCCGCGATTGTAGCCGCGCGTGCTCGCTCGACCGTAACGACCGACGGCGCCGCTCGCCGAGGCAGTGGGTGCCTCCCGCGACGGAGAGAGCGGATAGACTCGTCACAGCCACGGCGACCGCACACCCCCTGCCGCGCCGGAACGACTCGGGCGCCCAGTGCCGATCGCGCCGACCAGTCGCGCCGACCAGCGGCCACTGCACGAGAAGGACCATGCCCCGACCGCCTCTGCCGTCCGACCTGTACGACCTGCGCATTCCGACCGAGGTGAGGCTCTCCCCCGACGGGAGCCGCGTGGTGTTCACGAGCAAGGCGGTCGGGCCGGGCAAGGACGACTACCGGGAGGCCATCTGGGTCGCGCCCGCGGACGCGTCCTCGCCGGCACGGCAGCTCACGCTCGGCTCCAGGCACGACACGCACCCTCGCTGGAGCCCCGACGGAACCCGCCTCGCGTTCCTGTCCGATCGCGGCCATGTGCTTTCCCGCGGAGGCGGGGGCGACGTGGACGCGGGCGACGACGAGCCCGGCGAAGAGGGGACGCAGGTCTGGATCCTGCCGCTGGACGGGGGCGAGGCGCGCCAGCTGACCCGCCTGCCGCACGACGTCGAGGACCTCGCGTGGAGCCCCGATGGGACACGGCTGTGCGTGCTCAGCACGTCGGAGCGCTCGAGGCGGGGCCCGCGACGCCGCCGCGAACCTGGGGAGCCGCCGGAGTCCGACTACCGGTTCATCGAGCGGCTGCAGTACCAGTACAACGGCGATGGGTTCACCCACGATCGCTTCACGCACCTGTGGCTCGTCGACGCGGCATCCGGCGAGGCAACGAAGCTCACCGGTGGCGCCTTCAACGACGGCGCGTTCGACTGGAGCCCCGACGGGAGCCGGATCGTGTTCGAGTCGCGGCGGCACCGCGACCGCGACCTGGACTGGCAGTCCGAGCTGTTCCTGGTGGACGTCGCGACGCGCCACGTCGAGCGGCTGACCGGGGGTCGAGGCAGGCGCGATTTCTAGTCCCAGGAATGGAGCCCAGACGGCCGCTGGATCGCGGCGACCGGGCACCGGTACCAGGGCCGCGGTCCGGCGCGCCGGGACGTCTGGCGGTTCGTCGCGGCGCCGGAGCAGGAAGGTGAGGACCTCACCGGGCAGACCGACCTCATGGTCGGCGCGAGCATGGGCAGCGACCTGCTCGGCGGCGGCGACGTGCGCGTCCACTGGAGCGCGGACGGCCGCTGGATCACGTTCGGCGCCCCGATCGAGGGCAGCTACGAGCTCTGGCGCGTCGAGGCGGAGACGCGCCGCGTGGCCCGCCTGACGGAGGGCCGGCACTGCCTGAACCGCACCGACCAGGTGGCGATGGATGGCGTGTCCCGGATCGCCGTGACGGCGATGGACCCGACGCACGCACCAGAGGTCGTCGTCCTCGACGTGTCGCTCGACGACGTGGCGCCCATTCCGGCCGAGAACCTCCGGCGCGTCAGCGACCTCACGGCCTCGCGCTGGGCCGACATCGCGCTCGTCGCACCGGAGACGCGGTGGCACGAGGTGGACGGCCGCCGGATCCAGGGCTGGTTCTACGCCGCGCCCCGACGCGACGACGGCCGGCCGGCCCCGATGGTCCTGGAGATCCACGGCGGACCCGCGACGCTGTACGGCTGCACGCCGTTCTGGGAGTGGCAGTGCCTCGTCGCGGACGGCATGAGCGTGTACGCCTGCAATCCGCGCGGATCCGAGGGCTACGGCCAGGACTTCGTGCGGGCGAACTACCGCGACTGGGGCGACGGCCCGATGGCCGACGTGATGGCGGGGGTCGACTCGCTGGTGGCCGATGGCCTCGTCGATCCCGACCGGCTGGGCGTCACCGGCGGCTCGTACGGCGGCTACCTGACCAGCTGGATCGTTGGCCACACGGACAGGTTCAAGGCGGCGCTCACGGCGCGCTCGGTCAACGACATGACCTCGCAGATGCTCTCCGGGGACATCGGCGGACCGATGTTCGGGACCGAGGAGTACGGCGTGAACCCGTGGGAGGATCCCGAGCTGTTCTGGCGGCACAGCCCGATCGCGTATGCGGACCGGGTGCGGACGCCGCTGCTCATCCAGCACGCGGAGAAGGACCTGCGCGTGCCGATCACGCAGGCGGAGGAGTTCTTCGCCGTGCTGCGGGCGCACCGGCGACCGGTGCGGCTCATGCGCGTCCCCGAGGAGACCCACGAGCTCACTCGCAGCGGGGCGCCGTTCCGGCGCGTCGAGAACATCGTGCAGGTCGTCGCGTGGTTCCGGCACTTCCTCGTGGGCGGCCGCCGCGACCTGCCGCCCCTCCCGCGGGCGAAGCGCGTCCGGCCGTAGCCCAATGCGGCGGCCGAGGACATCCCCGTTGGGCGTCGCGGGGGCCGAGGACATCCCATCGGCTTCCTGGGTTTCCTCCCCACAGACTGGCTCGCGTCGAAGCATGGAGCGAGGGAAGGCCCACCCGGTCGGGTGACTTGACCCCGCAGCTACCATTCCCTTGGTGAAATCGGTACCAGTTCAGCGCGATCCCGGCGATCGTGCCGTAAGGCCCGCGACGATCAAAGACGTCGCCGCGCGGGCTGGCGTGTCGACGGCGACCGTGTCGCGATACCTGAACGGGTACCGGGTCCGGCAGGCGCCGGGGATTCGCGAGGCGATCGAGTCCCTCTCCTTCAGCCCGAACCAGCTGGCCCGCAGCCTCAAGTCCGGCTCGACGCGCACCATCGGGGTGCTCGTGCCCGACATCTCCAACCCGTTCTTTGCTGACGTCGTCAAGGGCGTCGAGTCGGTGATGCGGGCCGACGAGTACAGCCTGCTGCTGTGCAACACCGACGAGAACGTCGAGCGGGAGCGGGCGATCGTCCGCACGCTGCTCCGGAAGCAGGTCGATGCGATCCTCATGGCCCCGGCGACGGAGTGGTCCGACGCACCGCTGCTGCTCCGCGAGCGCCACGTGCCACTCGTCCTGATCGACCGTCAGATCGACGCGGCGGCTTTCGATGTCGTCCTGGTCGACAACGTGAACGGCGCAGCCCAGGCGGCCGAATACCTCGTCTCGCTCGGTCACGAGCGTATCGCGCTGATCGCCGGCCCGCTCGACACGACGCCGGGACGCGAGCGATACGACGGGTTCGTGAAGGGACTGCGGTCTGCGGGCAGCGACCTCGATGAACGGTATCTACAGGTCTCGGACTTCCGCGAGGACGGTGGCTATCAGGCCGCGCTGCGGCTGCTCGCGATCAGGCCCGCGCCCACCGCCCTCTTCGCCTCGAACAACCTGATGTCCATCGGCGCCCTTCATGCCATACATAACCTTGGGATCCGTGTCCCGCAGGAAATGTCGTTTGTCGGATTCGACGACCTCGCGCTCGCGGAACTGACGTCCCCGCCACTGACCGTCATCACGAGACCGAGCACGGAGCAGGGTGTCCTCGCGATGCGTCTCCTCCGATCTCGCATGGACGAGGCGAGAGACGGCGCCCCTCGACGCATCGTGCTCGAGACGCGGCTGGCGGTACGAGGTTCGTGTGCTGCGCCACCACGGGAGCAGGGCGGGATCGGCCACATGCCAGCGGAGATCGCGGGATCCCACGGGCACTTGGCCGCCCCGTCGACCTACCAGGTCGGCGATGACGGCCGACCAGGAGACCTGATCAGGCAGGAGTCACCGGGAGGCGGGTAATGGTCAAGCTCATCGCCTTGCTCAAGCGCAGGCCGAACCTCTCGCGCGAGGAGTTCGCCCGGCGATGGCTCCACGAACACACGCGGCTCTCAACACAGTTGCCGGGTCTCCTCGGCTACCGCATCAACATCGCGACCCAGCGTCAACCGGACGCGGGGGAGGAACCCGAATACGACGGTACGGCCGAGATGTGGTGGGAGAGCATCGACGCGATGGAGGCGGCGTTCGCGAGCGAGATCGGGATCCAGGCTGGCGCCGACGCGGACGCGTTCGCGGAGGTCCGCATTCACGTCTACACGGAAGAGCATCTGATCATGCCGGGGCCCGAGGCCGCGCGCGACTGAC
>JAJYGO010000444.1 GCA_021785115.1 Chloroflexota bacterium
CGCCGGGCTTCGTCGCGCGCCGCTGCGCCCCCCGCCGGCCCGCGGCCGCGCCGCTCCGCCGGCATCGCGGGCCTGTTCCGGGTGGCGCGATGTACACTGCCGGGCCGGGGCCCCATCGTCTAGAGGCCCAGGACGCCGCCCTTTCAAGGCGGAGATCAGGGGTTCGAATCCCCTTGGGGCCACTCCCGCTGTCTGCCTGGGGATAGTCGGGCGAAGAACGGTCGTGCCGGAGGCGTCCACTCGATCGCCTCTAGCTCGCGGTCGTTCACCACGACGCGCTCGATCACCATGCGGCAGAGCTCCTCCCGCCGAGTCGGCGATGCCTTCTCGATCGCCTCGGGGAGGGCGAGGAGCTTCGCGCGGTAGGCGTCAAACGCCATCACCCGGTTCTCGTCGGGCAGCGCGTCCAGCGCCGCTCGGGTGGCGTCCCGGTCAGCCTGGTACTGCGTGTCGGTGAGATCGCCCCAGGCGTGCTGCTTCTTCAATTGTTCGAGGCGGGTGAGGAGCCGCGCTCGCTGCCGTCCGGCGAGGGCGAGATCGGGCGTCTCGAGCCTTCGCCGCAGCTCCGTCCGCGCGGCATCGATGACGCTGCCGGGGAGGATCCCCTGCGCGATCTCGGCCAGGACGTCCGTCTCGATGGTCTCGGCCGGGCTGCGTCGGGCGTGGCAGCCCAGCCTCGGGCAGCGGTAGTAGCGGATCTCGGTCCCCCGCTGCACGTGGGCCTCGCCCCGCATGCGCGCCCCGCAGGCGCAGTACACGAGGCCCCGTAGGGAGTACTGGCGGAAGGGCCGGGGCTTGTTGCCGACGTACGTGCGCGCATGGATGGCGGCCATCGCGCGGCGGTACTCGGCCTCGCTGATGATCGGCTCGTGGCGTCCGGGCCGTTCGTCGTGACCCCGGTGCTCGACCACGAGCCCGGTGTACACGCGGCCTCGGCGCACGATGTCGCGGATCGCCTCCCGCGACCAAGGTCCCCGGTGGGGCACGCCCTCGCGGTTCAGGATGGCGGCCACCTCGGCATAGGGGTGCTGCACGAGGAGCTGCCAGACCCGTCGCACCGCCGCCGCCTCCTCGGGCACCAGCGCGAGTTGCCGGGGGTGGACGAGGTTCCCGGCGTCATCGCGGAGACTCCGGTAGCCCAGCGGATCGTGCCCTCGGTGGCGGCCATCCTCGAAGAGGCGACGCTGGATCCCCGCCATGCGCTCGCTATCCAGATCGCGCTGCAGTTGGGCGGCCAGGCAGAGCTGGCCGAACAGGTAGCGGCCAGTGGCGCCGTCGAAGCGGGCCCCCGGGAGGTTCGCCACGAGGAGCGGCACCTGCCGGCGCTCGAGGAGGTCGCGCAGCTCGAGCATGAGCCTCGCGTTCCTCGCCAGCCTCGACAGGTCAGCCACCGCGATCGCGGCCACCTCCCCTGCCGCCAGCGCGCGGAGGAGGGCCTGGTAGCCGTCGCGTGCTGCCGAGTAGCCGGAGTTGTGCCCGCCGGAGTCCGAGATCACCCGCACCGATGCGCCGGCCGGCAGCACGGCCCGGCAGGCCGCCTCCTGCTGCGCGTCGGAGAGGTCGGCCGCGCTCGCCTCCTTGTAGGAACGGCGCACGTAGATGAGGTGCTGAGCCACCGCTCCATGAACGCTCGGCCGGGCCGGAACCGCAAGCGCCATCAGGGGGCCACCATCGGTGCCGGCACTTGTTCGGGCTTCGCGTCCGGGAGTCCGGAGACAGCATCCTGGGTCCCGATCGCGAGTGCGGCCTCGGCCGCCACATCGGCGAGCCAGAGGGCCAGCCGCCCGAGCAGGTCGTCGTCGGGCTCAGCCGCGTCATGCGCGTGCCCGTTCCAGGGCCACGCCGTCGCCTGCCCGATCATCTGACCTGCTCCAGGACCGCGATGGCGGCCGCGACGCACGGTCGGCAGCGGTACCGATCGTCGGGGCCCAGCGGATCGCCGCACGAGCAGCAGGACTCGGGCGGGAACCGAATCCCCGGGCGGGCGAGGAGCAGCGGGATCGGACCGCTGCGCAGCACCTGCGCGGCCATGACGGTGGCGCGCCAGCCGATGGGATCCGCGTCGAACAGCGCCAGGATCACATCGCGGTGGCCGGCCAGGGCCGCGCGCTCCGTCTCGGACAGCGCCTCCCGCGGGCGGTAGCGCAGGCGACCGTCGGGCGCGGGCACGAGGAGGATGCCGCGCCGGCGGAGCGATCCGAGCAGCTCGGCTGGGGTCATCCGATGGTTCCCCACTCGTCCGACGCAGCCTGGTCTCCCTCGGGAAGCGGACCGGCGAACCAGTCACGCAGGTCGGCCGGTTCAGGGGGAGCAGGATGCCGGTCAGGCCGCAGCTCGGGCTGGCGAGCTGCCCCGTCGGGCTCGAACGCTGAGGATTCGGTTCCTGCGGAATCCATGGACACAATGGACAGAACGTCGTCCTGCCCGGGGCTTCTGATGAGTTCTGGCCATTTCGTCCATGCGCTATGGACGATTGCTGGGTTCGTCTCGAATCGATGCGATGGTCGACCAACGCTGCGCTCGAGCGCGAGCTGACGAACCCAGCCGTGGTCCTCGAGGGCGGCGAGTCCTGCGCTGAGACCGTCGACGGTTGCGAACATCGCCTGCCCACGGAGGGCGCGGAACGCCTCCCGCTGCGTAAACGAGATCTGATGGGTGGCCACGATCCAGCGCCCGATCCGCCGCGCCGCCTCGAGGCGAGGGTCGGCGCCCATCAGGTCGAAGGCGGCGAGCGCGTGGTCGATGAGGTAGGCCCCGATGTCGAGCGCAGCAGCCATCGTGGAGACCTGGATGAGGGTATCCCAGCCCGACGTGAACGTCTCGGCCAGGTGCAGGAGGCCGGCGATCCGCACTACGGCGCCGTCGAGCTTCGAGGACCATCCTTGGACGTGGCCGAGGTCCGCGTCGGGCCGTCGGCGGGGCTCGATCTCAGCCCTCCAGGCCGCGAGGAGCGCCGAGGCGTCGCTCCCGAGGTGGAGCGTGGCCGGCTCAGCCAGCCGATCGAACGATGCGGCGAGGGCGCGCAGCGACGTGTCGTAACGCTGGCGCACAGCCTCAGGCACGGGCAAGGTTGCCGTCTTCCGATACCCGACCGTGCCCGGTGGGATCGAGAACAGGAACCGGTGGAGGAGCCCGCGGCCGGCGAAGTCGCTCACCCGCGCGGCCCTGGCCAGAACGTAGGGCTGAACGGCCAGGCCGATGGTCAGGGCGGGCCGGTCGACGAACTCCGGCGGACGTCCCCGTCGATCGACCCGGATGGGGTCGCCGGCATGGCCGCACAGGTAGACATCGAGGTTCGGGATGCCGGAGGAGTAGCGGCCGGCCATGATGTCGAAGATCCCGCCCTCCGCCGACAGCACGGCCATGCGGCCCCCGTTCTCGTGGAGCAGCGAGGCGAGCTTCTCGGGCGTCACATCGGCCGTGAACAATCGCGGGGGAGCGGCGACGTCGAGACGGTCGAGGGCCGATGACAGGGTGCGAGCTTGCTCCTCGTAGGCGAGCCGTTCATTCGGGTCCTTGGCTGAGGCGGCGGCCTTCTCCGCCTTCGCGAGCGAGGCTTCGGCAATCCGGCGGATCGTCGCCTGTTCCGCGATGTCCGGTTGCGCCTGCTCGACGAGGACCCGCTCGTAGGCGACGATCGGGCCGATGACGTCCCGATGCACCGGGCTCTTGCGCTCGCCGGGCTCCATAGCCACGGCGACGAACACGTTCAGCCCCTCGCGCCAGCCGGAAACGGGCTCAATCTCGACATGCCCGGCCACCACCGTGGCGAGCGCCGCAAGCACGAACATCGCAGCCATGTCCGGCGGCGTCTGGGTGGCCTCCGCCTCCGCCGCCACGAACGACCGCAGCCAGTCCGGTAGTCCGCCGACTGGGAATACCGGTAACTCGGTGCTCCGGTCGAGCGACAGCGGTGTCTCCCAGGGCCCCGGAGGTCGAACCGAAGCTGACGCCTCCCCGTCGCCGATCGGATCGGCGTCAAACCTGGTCTCCACGTCCCCGATGGCCCGGCGGACCTCGTCGTCGTTCTTCGGTGGCGCGCAGCGCTCGAGGTTCAACGCCCGCACGGCATCGAAGAGCGCTTGCCCGGCCAGGCCCTTGCCACGGAACAGGCGGGCCGCGTCACGGAGGAAGTCGTGGCGCCTGCCGGCGCCGATCTTGGCGCCCGGCTGTCCTGGCGGGGTCGGCGGCTCGCGGTACGCGAGCAGGGCCTGCGCCCACGCCAGCGGCAGCTCGGCGATAGGGCGAGGTCGACCATCCACGCCACGCTCCAGTTGGTACACGATGCCCGACGCATGGCGGGAGCCAGCGCCGATGAGGTAGCCCGTGTCGCCCCACCGCGTGACGACGCCGAATGGGTGGCCCGTGGGGCGCTCGAGGCCCGCTGGCCAACCGAAGATGAGGTGCCGGCCATTGCCGGTGATCGTCGTCAACGTCGCCGGCAACGGCCCGAGGCGGTCGGCGAGGTCAGCTAACGTCTGCGGCACCTGGCCATCTACGTCCCACCCGAAGGCGCCGGGTGGCGGGGTGATCCCGATGTTCGGCTCTGAGGGAGCCGCAAGGAACGTCCGGATCAGCGCCTCATCGCGGGTGGCGGCCTTGAAACCGTTGGGAGGAACGGGGTGCTTCCCGGGGTTCTTGCACAAGCGTCCGGCAGGGCAACGGCACGAGCCGTCGGCGGTGGGGCTCCACACTGGGAACACGCCGAATCCCTGTCGCGCGTACCAGACTGCCAGCTTGACGCGCGAGCTCTTGGTGGTGCTCATGCGACCGGCCTCGCCACGATGCCGCAGTGGAGGTTGCGGACCCGCTCGCGGAGCTCGTCGGAGGGCTCGACGACCAACCGGGAGCCGGTATCACAGGCCAAGGGGCCAACGCGAGGGCACGCCTCGCGGCTGGTTGCGGCGCCGCTGCACTGCGCCTCCGAGGCCAGACGCGCCTTCTGGGCGACCCGGCGCGCTAGCTCCGCTGAGATCGCGGCTTCTCTCAACTCGGGGAGCGTGTGTGGCTCGCTCAGCATGCGCGCCGCCCAGGCCACCAGCACAAGGTCGCGGGACTCGGACGGCGGCGACTCGGTTGATGCCGCCCCGGCCAGCACGGGACCGGCGCCGTGCTCTGGCTCGTCTGCTTCCGGAGATGGCACACCCGGCTGGGCCGCCCCAGGAGCAGGCGCCGGCACTGGGCGGATCTGACCGCCGGGTCTGCTTACCTCCGCGGTGGTGGCGATACGCTCGGGCGATAGGGCGTCGCACCTCTCGAGCCCTTGCCGCGCTTCCTGGCGTCCGGCTTCGGGATCCCCGCCTAGGTCTCCACCGCGCACCACTCGGCTAGATTATTGCCGCCACGTATCGGAGTCTTCAGCGCGAGGGGACGAATTGACAGGCAATCGGACGGATAGATCCCAGACAAGACGCCGCGGCCCGTCGTATCCCGATCGCATCATCGAGAATGCCAGGTCACTGCGACGGGCGGGCCTGGCTCCCGCTCAGATCAAACAGCGGCTGGAGGCCGAGAGCGGGGCAGACCTCCCCGGCGGAGACGTGCCTGAGAGCACCATCAAGTACTGGATCCGCAACGTCCGGCAGGACGCCTCGGGGGCGTGGCACTTATGGGAGGCAGCTGCAGGGACTGATCCGGACCCTGTGCTGACCGCCGCATGGCTGGGGGCGATCCGGTGGGCCACCTATGAGCGGGTGTCATACCTCACCAACAAGGAGGCCCGCTGGATCACCCTGCTTGTCCGCCTGGGGGCAACTGGAAGTCGCTCGTCCGGCGATGAGTTCATCTCCGCCCATCTTGACGTGTACAACCTCGCGCGGAGATTCATCGAGGCGGAGAGGGCCCATGACGAGGTGGCGCTCGAGCGACTGCAGCGCATAGCCTGCCGACGCGCGGCCGATCATGCGTGGCCTGAGCTCGACTTCGGCGCCGAGCCGGACCTGGACGCGATATTCCCGCCGGAGACGTGGTCAAGTTGGTGGGCGCTTGAGCCGAGGGGCGCGGCATACTCGCCACCCTCTAACCGACGTCCGCCGGTGGGGCGCGTGAGGTAGCCGGGTGACGAGGCGCGGCTCGAGCGCGCGAGTACCGACCAGAACAAGCCACGGAAGGATCCTGGCGGCGGCCATCGGGATCACTCCGCCCACGATGAAACAGGGCACGGGCGTGATGGGCGCTGCCGTGCAGAGGCCGACAGGCTCCAGCACGCGCGCGATCGGTCCACCTCCACGTGCCTTGGGGACAGCGATCGAAACCTACCGCCGGCGGGGGGTACTGAGCGGGCCACACTCGCGGTCGTCGAGGCCCTATTCCGCGACGGTTCCACGCCCGCTGAAGGTCGCTGAGCTCGGACCCCAGAAGACCCATGACCGGCGGCGCTAAGGGTGGAGCCGATAAAGAGCCGCCCGGACGTAGTCGAGACGCGGACTATGGTCGACGCTCGCGCTTCAAGTGGGTGGTCGGGACGGGCGAAAGCACGGATCCGTAGGCGGCGCAGCCCTCTCTGCGCCCGCGGAGCGCTGTGGAAACCGCAGCTGACCAGTTCGCACAGGAAGCTGAGACGGCGGTTGCTCTCGCCTTGCGCTGCACAGGGCGTCGCCAACGCGATCCCGAACGGCTGTTCGAATGGATCGAACTGGGCGATAATGCGGGTGCACTCGGCTCGACGGACGGACTGTCAGATTCACTAGGTGACAGTGGTACCGTGACCGTCCGCGTGAGGAGGCCCGCGAATGATCGAGGCTGAAGAGCCGATCTACACGCTCGCGGAAGCGGCGCGGTACGTCGCGTCGTCGGCGCAAACGATCGCACGCTGGCGCGCGGGCTACTCATTCCCGACGCGGACGGGACGAGGCCAGTCGAGCCAGCTGACGAGCGGGGCCACGAGCGGCAGGCTCTCGTTCACGGACCTGCTCGAAGTCGCAGTCGTGGCTGCTGCCCGAAAAGCAAACATCCCGATGCGCGCGGTCCGTCGGGCGATCGACGCTGCCAAGGACATCTACAACGTCGAGCAGCCGCTCGTGCAGATCAGGTTCAAGCACGACGGGCGCGAGATCTTCACCCAGGAGCTGGAGGAGGGCGGTCGTGACCGGTTCGTGAACCTGTCGCGCCGCGGCCAGATTGCCTGGCAGCACATAGAGGACGTCCTGCAGAACCTCGACTACAACGGCGACGGCATCGCCTATCGCTGGTGGCCGGCGGGGCACGACGAGCCGATCGTCATCGATCCCCGCGTATCCTTCGGCCGTCCGTACGTGTTCAGGCGGGGGGTCAGCACGGACGCAGTCCGCAGCCGGTTCCGCGCCGGTCAGTCGCTCGACGATATCGCCGACGATCTCAGCATGTCGGTCCCCGAAGCCGAGGCCGCCCTCCGATTCGAGATGCCTGAAGCGGCGTGAGGTTGTTCGTCGACCGAGATCTCGGCAAGCGCCTGCCAAGAGCCCTGCAGACGGTCGGTCAGGACGCGACGGCGCACATCGAACGATATCCCAGAGCGGACGCGGAGACGGTCGAGGATCGGGCCTGGATCCATGAGGCCGCGACCCGCGATGAGTTGATCCTCACCCGCGACGGCGGCGTGAGAAGGCGCGATGTCGAGATCGCCGCGATCGCTGCGGCGCGAGCCCGGTGCATCGTGCTGGAGACGGGGAACGCAACGCCGTTCGTTTATCTGCGGGCGGTGATGATCGCCTGGCCGAAGATCGAGCGGCTGGTTGCAGACCAGGCGCCGCCGTGGGTGTACGGGCTCAATAGGGACGGTCGGCTCGTGTGCCGGTACCCTCGGCCGCAGTAAAGGCGAGACCTGAGGCTTCCGTCTCGGCTGACCACAACAAATGCCAGCACCATCTGCCGATCTGACCGCCGTTGCTTCCGCCGCGTACGCCACGCGCTAGCCGGCCGCTATCCCCGCGCCGTCCGGGCAACGCACCGCCGGCCGACCTGGGGACGCGACGACCCGGCGACCCGGCCCCCGGTTCCTAGACCCCGATGGCATCTGCCACATCCCGCCACGCGCGATCTTCGACACCCTCCAAGCGTCTGAGGTACGTCGTGGTGACGGCCAATGACGAGTGGTCGAGGAACGCCGACACGGCTTCGATCGTCTCCCCAGCGTCGCGCCGTAACTTTGCGGCCGAGTGTCGGAGGACGTGTAACCCGGTCGGTGTCATACCC
>JAJYGO010000175.1 GCA_021785115.1 Chloroflexota bacterium
ACCCGCCGTGCCACCAGGCTCGGGCTCCCCCCGGCCGCTGCTGCCTGATCGCGGTCGATCGTCCAGGGTCATTTCGGGTCAGCGCGCCAGCCAAGACCGTGAAGACGACCCAGCTGATGTGGATTCCGAAGTGGTCCAGCAGGACGGTCGAGGTGAATGGGCCGAAGGCCAGCAGGTTCTGCGGGTAGAAGACGAAGTAGCCCGCGAACAGGAGCCAGCCCGACAGGAAGCCGAAGGTGCCGCCGAGGCCGGCGCTGTTGAAGCCGTAGAAGGATCCCGCGTGGACCAGGCGCTTCGAGAACTCGACGATCGTGTTCGCCACGAACACCGAACCGACGAGGCTGATGAGGTAGACGAGGGGGACCGCCGCCCCCGCATGGCCCGCCACGACCTGCGGGACGAACATCATGCCGGCGGCCGGCGCCATGATGGCGATCGACATCGCGATGGCCCCGGGCACGCCGATTGCGTTCGCCCGTAGCCGGTTCTCACTCATTCCCGCATGCACTCCCAAGTGCGAGATGGCGATGGATGTCGCGTGCGACGGCCCGAAGGGTCGACGCGAGACGCAGGGGCGGTATTGGATCGTCTTGCGGACCCATGACGTCATGCCGCTGGGTCCATCCTCATGTGTGTCCTCCGCTGCTAGCCATCCGGCTATGTCTGACGTCAGACGTCTGCGTGACAGTAGCATGGCGGGCCGAACGCAGACAAGGCTGATCGCCACGAGCAAAACGGGACCTGTGGCACGAGCGCCCAGCTCGGCCTTGGTGTCGGGGTACCGGTGGATGGTGGGCGCAGGTCCGCCAGGTCTCGTTGCCAGCAGCGGCCCCCGTTGGCCCGGGCCCGCGAGCCGGTTGGCCAGCGTGAGGATCTCCGGGCTTGAGCGGCAGTTCTCGGTGAGCGCGATGGTGCGGGCACGCTTGTGGTGCTCGGCGAAGTGGAGCGGGAACTCCGGCGAGGCGCCGGTGAAGGTCTAGATGGTCTGGTCGGGATCACCCACCACGGGGAGATCCGGCGAGTCGCCCAGCCAGCGCTCCAGGAGCGGCTCGGCGAGCGGGTTGGTGTCCTGGTACTCGTCGACGGTGAACAGCGCTTGCGCGCGCGGACGGTCGTCGCCGCTGCCGCGTCGGTCTCGAGGAGCTCGACCGTCTGGACCAGCCTGTCCTCGAAGTCGAGACGCCCGGCGCGCACTTCGGCCTGCTCGTAGTCGCGGTAGAACTCGCGAAGATCTCGGGCGGGTACGAGCCAGATCACTGGCGACTCCGTGTGTCACGCCCGAATCACTGGCCGACGGTTGCCCCACGCAGAGCCGCGGCCAGGTCGTCGAGCGTTGGCAGGCTTTCCATCGCACCCGTCGTCTGGACCGCGAGGGCACCGGCGTGCACGGCGGCCCGGAGGCCGGACTCGACGCCTCGCCCGAACGGATCGGTGGTCGACAGCACGAAATGGAGGAACGCGGCGTCGAAGGCGTCGCCCGCGCCCGTCGTATCGACCACGTGGACGTCGGGTGCGGAGACCCGGATCGCGCCATCTCGTGTGAACGCCGTGGCGCCCACGGCTCCCTCGGTCACGAGTACCACCCGCGCGCCGGTTTGAAGGAGTGTTTCTGTATCAAGACTGAGGGCGCGAAGTTCATCGAGCGTGAGCTTTACGATATGTGCGGCGGGCAGCAGCGCGCGAGCCTCCGCAAGCATGCGGTCTGGTGCTTCCCAGGCTGAGGGTCGCAGGTTCATGTCGAGCGACACGATGGCACCGTGGCTGCGTGCCGTCTCCACGGCTGCATGCGTGGCCGCCCGTGAGCGCTCGCTGGCCAGCGAGATGGTGCCGAGGTGCAACACACGCGCCGTCGCCACGAGTGCCGAGGCCTCGGCGCTGAGCTCGAGCGCCCCGTCTGCCGTCTCGGATCGGTAGATCAGGAACCGGTCGAGATCGCGCGCAGCCGGCACGACAATGGCAAGGGGGGTATGCCTCACCTCGTCGATCTGCAGTGCCCGGAGATCAACTCCGGCGTCTCCAAGTGCGCGCGCGACCAGACGGCCAAGCGCATCGCGACCGACGCGTCCGATGAACGCCACCGAGGTGCCCAGTCGAGCCAGGGCCACGGCGACGTTCGCCGGCGCTCCGCCGGGCCGCGCGATGAACGTCCACTCCGTGTCGCCGACCGGCACGAGATCGACGAGCGCCTCACCGAGCGTAACGACCAAAGGCGCAGTCATGCCACAGACTCTCGGGCGAGCCTCGCGGCGGGACCGGTCGACCCGCGAACCACGAGCCAGGGCTCGAGGTACCGCGTCGTGGGCGGACCGGCCAGACGACCGTCGATCCGATCCAGCAGGAGGCGTGCTGCCTGTTCGCCGATCTCCCGGGCGGGCTGCGCGATCGTTGTCACAGGCGGATCGACGAACGACATCCAGGGAACGTCGTCGAAGCCGACCAGCGAACACTCGTCGGGCACCCGGCGCCCACGGATGCGCAGAGCCTGTAGGGCCCCGCCGGTCAGGATGTTGTTGGTTGCGAAGATGGCCGTGGCATCCGGATTCGCATCCAATAGCCATCCCGCGGCAACCTCTGGCTCCGATGGATGGAATGTCACGCGCGAGACCAGGTGCTCATCGAAGGGAATGCCGGCTTCGGTGAGCGCGCTGCGATAGCCCGCCAGCCGCCCCTCGCCGGTCGTGAACGGCGTGCCGAACAGGGCGATGCGACGATGACCGAGTTCGACAAGGTGGCGGGTCGCCAGATAGCCGCCCCGTTCGTTTTCGATCAGCACGGCATCGCACGCTCCCGGCGCGGCGCGCCGATCGACCTCGACGATGGGAATCCCGCGGCCGATCGCGCGCCTGACGATCGAGGGCGACTCCGGCGCGGCAGGTGCGAGCACGATCCCTTCGACGCGCAGCGCGGCGAACCGCTCGAGCGCATCCGACTCGTTCGCCGAGATGCCCTCCGTGCCCGCGAGGATCATCGTGAAGCCGTGCGTGCGGAGCACCGCCTCGATCCCGGCGGCGACCTCGGCGAAGAACGCCTGCGACAGATCATCGATCACCATGCCGATCACGCGGGTGGAGCGCCCTTTCAGGCTTCGTGCGATGTCATTCGGCACATAGGCGAGCGACTCCGCGGCGCGGCGCACGCGCCCGGCCGCGTCGCTCGACACGTAGCCCCGGCCTGACAGCACGCGCGACGCGGTCGACTGGGACACCCCGGCGCGGAGAGCGACGTCCGCCACCGTCGGCCGCCGGACAGCCGGTATCTCGGGACGGACTCGGTCCGCGCGCCCTGCACGACCGCTGGTCACTGGCAGCCTCCGATGTGGTAGCGATCCCATGCAATGGTACGGGGATGCGTCAAACCCACAACGGCTCTTGACCTCGCGCAGTAGCATGCTGTGGTAACGCTCCCATACAGGGCTGCCGTGGGCGCGCGGGAGCACAGGGGACGAGGAGAGGTGCGTATGGTCACGGTCAGCGAGGGTGCCGGCACGAGTCTGTTGGGCGGCATCTCATCGGCCTTTCGCATCAACCCCTATACGGGCCAGCATCTTACGGTGCGCAGGGCGCATGGCCCGTATCTCGAGACGGCCGACGGATCTGTTCTGATCGACATGTTCATGGCGCACGGCAGCACCGTGCTTGGCCACGCCCACCCGGCCGTGTTCGATGCACTTCGCTCGCGTCTGGAGTCCGGCGTCGTCATCGGCTACGAGACCGGCCTCGGCGAGACCGTCGCGAGCCGGATCAGTGAGATCGTCCCCTCGGCGGAGCAGGTTCGCTTCGTCGCGTCGGGCAGCGAAGCCGTGGCGACGGCCATGCGCCTGGCGAGGGCGCACACCGGCCGCGACATCATCATCAAGATCGACGGCCACTTCAATGGTGGCAGCGACTACGCCATGCTGAACTCGCTGGTCCGCGACATCGACGCCGCCAACGCCGGTGGCCACCCCTCGCAGCCGATCTTCTCGTCGGGAGGAATCCCCCGCGCCGTCGCCGAGACGGTGATTCCTGTCCCCTGGAACGACCTGCCGGCCCTCGAAGCCACGTTCACGCGATACCGCGACCAGGTCGCGGGCGTGATCATGGTGCCGATCGATTTCAACAACGGCTGCATCGAGCCTGCGCGAGGGTATCTCGCCGCAGCGCAGGACCTGGCGCACGCACACGAAGCCCTGCTGATCTTCGACGAGGTCCTGTCCGGCTTCAAGACCGGCCTCTCAGGAGCGCAGGGCCTGTACGACGTGACCCCCGATGTGACGACGCTGTCGAAGGCCCTCAGCAGCGGAGTGCCGTTGTCGGCCATCGTCGGGCGACGCGAGTTCATGGAGACCCTGGCGAAGCCGGTTCCCCAGGGCGCCATCCAGGGCGGAACCTTCGCGGGCAACATCCTCGGCCTGGCCGCCGCCGAGGCGACGCTGCAGGTCCTGTCGGAGCCGGAGTTCTACCCGACACTGCTGGGGCGATCGGAGCGGTTCTTCCGCCAACTCCAGGCGATGCTGGACGCGTCACCCACGGCTGCCCGCGTCCAGTGGGTGGGCTGCATGTTCACCGTCTATGTCGGCACCCGGGAACCGGTCCGGACCTACCGCGACATCCGACGCCTGGATCCCTCGCTCGCGCGTGCGTTCTTCAGGCGCGTCATCGATCGCGGCGTGTACTTCCACACGGATTTCTCGGTGTCCGCCGCCCACACGGAAGAGGCGCTGAACGAGGTTCTCACGCGGTTGGAGGACGCCGCGACCGCGACGTGAGCCACTCGAGTGGTGACGCCTGACGCGGGCAGGTGTGGAGGCGAGGCGTGCACCGTCGGCAATCGATCCCCGGTGAACGACGAGGGCCGGAGACAGCCCGGGCGGGCCAGAGGAGGAGAGTCGAGATGGATGTCTATCGGGAGCGTCTCGAGCAGATGCGGCTGTCGAGACGGGGATTCCTCAAGCGCGGTGCGGCCTTCGGGGCAGGCGTTGCCGCGATCGGTACGCTTCCGGCCCTGCTCGGGGCGTGCTCGGGTTCGAGCGCGCAGAGCGGGGCGCCGGCGGCCGGCCAGACAACCCTGAACGTGCTTGCGCCAGCGGCCCCGGACCCCGCCCCCGTCGGCGTGGCCACGTACGGCGCAGGGGCGATCGCCGAGTTCAACAAGTGGCAGACGGACAACAAGGCGAAGGTCGTCTACGAGGCGATCCCGTGGCCACAGCTGCACGACAAGATGGCCACCGCCTTCACCTCCGGGAACCCCCCCTGGGACATCACGTACGACTGCGCCTGGATCCCCGAGTTCCAGAAGAGCCTGATCGAGATCGGCAGCATGCTGTCCCCGGACATCAAGGCCGACCTCCCGCCGTCCAGTTTCGGGACGACCACGATCGACGGCAAGATCTATGGCGTCGTGTTCAGTCTGTCGCTGCTGACGCTCTTCTACAATCAGGAGCACTTCCAGCAGGCCGGTCTTACCGATCCCCCGAAGACGTGGGACGACCTCAAGCGATATGTCAAGGAGCTCACCCACGGAGACCAGTACGGGTGGGTGCTGAACTACGGGGCCCCGGAGGGCATCGGGGGCGTCGCATCCTACTGGATGACCTACCTGCAGCAGGCCGGCGGCAAGATGTACGGCTCCGATGGCATGCCGGTCTTCAACGACACCCGCGGCGTGGACGCGCTGCAGCTGATGCTGGACCTGAACACGGCCGGAACGGATCCCGGGTCCATCTCGTATGTCGGCATCAACGATGCGACGAACGTCCTGATGGCTGGCAAGGCGTCGATGATGATGAACTGGCCGTACATGTGGGTGCCGGCACAGGACCCCAAGAGCTCGAAGATCGTCGGGAAGCTGGGCTCCGCGATCCTGCCGGCCGGGTCGGCCGGCACCGCGTCGCTCGATGGCACGGATGCCTGGACCATCACCACGGCGGCGAAGAACCCGAAACTCGCCATGCAGCTCATCGAGCTGTACCTCGATCCGGTGCAGCAGAAGAGCATGTGCCTCGACACAGGGTGGCTGCCCATCCGGTTGTCGGTCCTGAACGATCCCGACGTCCAGAAGAAGGCAGCGAACGCCGCGACCGTCCTCGAGCAGGCCAACCATCCGTACGACAGCTTCGTGACGGCGGACTACAACCAGATCACCCAGGTCATCGGCACGGAGATCCAGAAGGCGCTGAAAGGCCAGAAAACGGCCGCGCAGGCCATCAAGGACTCGTCGGATCAGGTGACGACCATCGTCAAGAACCGGCCGGCCTGAAGCGATGAGCGGCCTCCCGGCGGTTGATGCCGTCCCGCGCCGCTCGAGATCGCAGGGCTACATCGGGCGCCGGCGCCGGACGGGCATCGTGCTCGTCACGCCGGCGCTCCTCGTGCTGCTCGCCGTCCTCGGGTACCCGATCGCGGCCTCGATCATCATCTCGCTCCAGCACATGCAGGCGGGCGGGGGAAGCTTCTCGGGAACCTGGGCCGGCCTGGACAACTACGCGCAGGCGCTCTCGGACCCGAGCTTCGGTGTCGCCCTTCGCAACTCGATCTACTTCACGGCCGTCGAGGTCGCCGTCGTCGTCGGCCTGGGTCTGGTGGTCGCGCTCCTGCTCAACCATCCGTCCGGGCGTTCGGGTTTCTTCCGGGTGATCCTGCTCATCCCCTGGGCCCTCGCGCCGGTCGCGAACGCCACGATCTGGAAGTGGATTTACAACGCGAACTACGGGATTCTCAACGTCATCCTCCTGCAGCTCGGGATCATCCATCAGAACGTGGTGTGGTTGGGCGACACGACGCTCGCGCTCAACGCGATGCTCCTGGCCGACATCTGGAAGTCCGTGCCCTTCATCGCGCTGCTGCTCCTCGCGGGCCTGCAGAACGTGCCGCCGATGCTCTATCGCGCGGCGAAGCTGGACGGCGCGTCGGCCTGGCAAACGTTCCGGCACGTGACGCTGCCCCAGCTGCGCACGACGCTCCTCATCACCGTCGTCCTTCAGTCGATCTGGGCGCTCAAGGTGTTCGACCTGATCTACGTGCTGACCAAGGGAGGGCCCGCCGACAGCACGGTCACGCTCAACTTCCTCGCCTATCGGGTCACGTTCAACTTCGGCGACATCGGCCATGGCGCGGCCATCGCGGACATCCTGTTCCTGCTGATGTTCGTGCTGGCCCTGGCCTACGTGCGGACCTTTAGGCCGACGAACGGCGCGCGAGCGGCTCGCGCATGAACCGCCGAGGGCTCCGGCGGTTCCTCACCCGGGGCGGCGTCCGGCTGCTGCTGCTCGCCTTCACGGTGTGGACGTTGGGCCCGATCGCATGGGCGGTCATCTCGAGCCTCCTGCCAACGCAGGCGCTCATCCAGTCGCCGCCGGATCTCTCGCCCGGCAACTTCACACTGGGGAACTTCGCCGAGGTGCTCGGGCAGGGCCACGATCTGCAGCAGGGCCTCTTCAACTCCGCGATCGTCGCGACGTCGACCGCTGCGGTGGCGCTGGTGCTCGGGTCGATGGCCGCCTACGCGCTCGCGCGGCTGCAGGTGCCGGGCTCGAGTCGCCTGCTGCTCATGGTGCTGGCCACGCAGATGTTCCCGGGCATCGTGATCGTGATCCCCATGTTCATCGTGCTCAGCCGGATCGGCTGGATCGACACGTACCAGGGCCTCGTCCTGGTGTATCTCTCGTTCATCCTGCCGATCGTCATCTGGGTTCTGAAGGGGTTCTTCGAGGCCGTACCGCCGGAGCTCGAGCGAGCGGCTGCTGTCGACGGGGCCAGTCCGCTGCAGACGTTCCGGCTGATCGTCCTGCCCATTTCGTTGCCGCCGCTCTTCGCGACAGGCGTGTTCGCCTTCATCGAAGCGTGGAATGAGTTCTTCTTCGCGATCATCCTCACGCGCATCAACGTCAAGACCGGTCCCATCGCGATCGCCGAGTTCTCCGGCCAGTACCAGACGCTGTACGGCCAGATGGTGGCCGCCGCGGTCATCGCCAGCATTCCCGTCGTGGTGCTGGCGATCGTGTTCCGCCAGTACATCCTGAAGGGGTTCGTCGAGGGGGCAGTGAAGGGCTGATGGCGGAACTGCAGCTGGTCGAGGTCACCAAGCGCTTCGGGTCGGTCGAGGCGTGCTCCCACGTGAACCTGCAGGTGGCCGACGGCGAGTTCGTGACGCTGCTCGGTCCATCCGGCTGCGGCAAGACGACGA
>JAJYGO010000084.1 GCA_021785115.1 Chloroflexota bacterium
CGCCCCGCCGGCCGGCGCGACCTGGGACCTCGTCCTGGACGCGGTCGGGAAGCGCAGGGGCTCACCGCTGAAGGACGCGTGTCGCCGGGCCGTGGCGGCGGGTGGGCGGTACGTCTCGGTCGATGACGGGACGCCGGCGTTCTCCGCCGCCGACCTCGCCCGCCTCGCCGAGCTGGCCGACGCCGGGGCGATCGCGCCGGTCATCGATCGCGTCTACCCGCTGGACCGCATCGCTGATGCCCACCGGTACGTGGAGTCGGACCACAAGCGGGGCAACGTCGTCATCACGATCGCGTGACGACCACCCGAGCAGAGTGCCCACCCTGTCCACCGGCCGCTGTCCGGGCGGCTGCCGAGCGCTGGGGAGCGAGCTGCGCGATCCGCTGATGCGACACACGCAGGAGCCGTCCGGCGTTGCGGACCGTGACGCCGGACGCCAGGAGCAGCCTCGCCGCCTCACGGACCGTCGCCGAGGCCTCGCGATCAGCGACGTCGGCGCGTCGACGCGCGACGATGGCAGCTTCGATCCGACCGTGGAGCGCGTCACCGAGCTCCACGTCCACGACCACGTCGAACGAGTCGGCAGGTGCGTCGAGCATCAGGGCGATCGCATCGCGGGCCATCGGCTCCACCCTGTCCAGCCGTCGCGCCTGGGAGTAGCCGCCCCGGATCTCCGGGACGGAGATGGCCCACCGGTCGCCGTCCCGCACGGTGTGGGCCGTGTACTTCGCCCTCATTGCCTCCACCAGCCTTCTCCGAGCTCCTCCTCAAGGTCGCGGAGGATGGGTGTCGCGGTCAACTCGCCGACCTCTCGATGCCGCGGGATCGAGACGCGCGTCTCGCCACACCGCGCGCACGCACACGAGCACATCCCGGTCGCCGATCCCGGGTCTGTCGATCTCCCGGCTCGCGAGCACCTCCGGTCCGCCGTACCGTTCCTGGACGATTGCCTGCACTGACCTCACCTCGTGTTCGTCGCGCACCTACGCTTATGGCATAAGCATATGACATAAGCTATGATCGCGTCAAGGGCACCCGAGGAGGACGTTGATGAGACGCCGCACGACGCCGCAGCGCGCGCCGCTGAGCCGGGATCGCGTGCTGCGCGCCGCCCTGGAACTGGCCGACGAGGGCGGCATCGGGGCGCTGACGATGCAGCAGATCGGCCGCCGGCTCGGCGTGGAGGCGATGTCGCTCTACCGCCACGTCCGCAACAAGGACGACATCCTCGACGGGATCGTCGACCTCGTCTTCGCCGAGATCGAGCTGCCGGCCGATCGCTCGAGCTGGCGAGCGGTGCTCCGGGCGCGATCGATCTCGGCCCGCTCCGCCCTGCGCCGGCATCCCTGGGCGATCACGCTCATGGAGTCGCGCATGGCGCCCGGCCCGGCGAATCTCCGCAATCACGAGGACACCCTCTCCGTCCTGCTCGACTCGGGGTGCTCCGCGACCACGGCAACGCATGCCTACAACCTCGTCGACAGCTACGTCCTCGGGTTCGCCCTCCAGGAGGTGAACCTGCCGTTCAGCAACGCCGAGGAGCTGGCAGCGGTGGGCGAGGAGCTGCTGGCCCAGATGCCGGCCGATGCGTACCCCAACCTCGCGCGTGTCGGCAGTGAGCTGCTCGCGTCCGGGTTCGACTACGGCAACGAGTTCGAGTTCGGTCTCGACCTCATCCTCGACGGCATCGAGCGGGCTGTGCGCGGGTCGCGATCGCTGGACGACGACGTGCGGGCCACATGATCCGCCAGCTCAGCCACCTGACGTCGTGGCCGCTGGCCGCTTCATGGTCACCATCGACCAGTCGTCGGCCATCGGCACCACCTCGGCTACGGCAAAGCCGTAGCGCTCATACAGGCGCTCCGGGGCGCGTCTTGACGGGTCGGCCCAGCGGGTGGTCTCGAGGTAGCCCTCGAGCCCGGCCTCGTCACAGCGGCGGCAGTACTCGGCCATCAGGAGCCCGCCGATGCCTCGGCCCTGCGCCTCAGGACACACGCCCAGCGCCGGCAGATGACGATGTGGCGTCCTGGGGTGGGCCTTGCCGACCTTGCTGAAGTCACGGATGAGGGTCAGCAGTCTCGGGCCCGCAATGCGCACGGCGGCGAGACTGTCGCGGGCGCTGGGGATGCAGTCGGGCCACTCCGCGTACGTCAGGACGCCATCGATGCGACCGTCACGCTCGGCGACGATGACGTTCTGCTTCGCAAGATTCTTGAACGTCATCTCGAACATGCTGCGACGTCGGTCTTGCGCTTTGTCGTCATCGCCGACCACCTGGTCCAGAGGGCCGAAGCCCTGGAATGACGCGGCCAGCACCTCGATGGCCGCATCGCGATCTTCGGGGCGAAAGTCCCTGACCACGGTGCGCAGTTCAGACGACATGCTGAGCCCCCATCAACCGGGTCGTGTCGACGGAGGGGCCCTTGGCGCCTTCGCCTCGGGCCGCGACGGTGAACGGCGCCCCGGCGCCTTCCGGCTCGACCCGCCGGACCCGGAGTGCCTGGTCGACGCGGAGCAGACGGAAGCCTCGCTGATCACTGGCCGCGAACTGCGCCTGGACCGCCTCCATCGGAACGATCTCAGGGCGATCGACCGCGTACATGTGCCCTTCATGGACGATGGTCGCGGCCCCGCCCGCCAGCACGTTCTGGACCCAGTTCGTGCGCGCGCCGTACACGAGCGCGATCACGAACCCGCCGTCGACGGCCACCGCCCCGACCGGCGTCTCGAGGGATCGGCCGGAGACACGGCCGCGATGCCGGATCACCGCCGCATACGCCCCGGGCGACCCCGCCGACCGCATCTGGCGGGGGTTGATGATCGCGCGCTGGAGCCGGATGAGGGGCTTGAGCACGAGCGGGGACTTCGCCCGCCACGCGAGCAGGACGGCGATCGCGATCACCACGAGCCCCACGAACAGCGCGCCCGCGATGGTCGCCAATTGCATCAACATCGATTGCTCCTTGGCTGGTGACGGGACAGGGAACGGGACTCCACGCCCGTGATCACGAGGTTGTCCCGCATGTGCGGGTCACTTCTCGCGGCTTCCTCAATCCGTCGCGGCCTGCTAGACTGCAGTCCTACGGTGTAAGCCTATGACTACACCGTAAGCCTGTCAAGTGCTTAGGACGAGGGTCGGATGACGAAGCTGCTGACGCCGCCCGATCGAACCGCGACGCGCCGGAGGCCGCTCAGCCGGGACCGGGTCCTGCGGGCGGCCATCCTGCTGGCGGACGAAGGCGGCCTCGAGTCGGTCTCGATGCGCAGGCTCGGCCAGGTGCTCCGGGTCGAGGCGATGTCGCTGTACAAGCACGTGGCCAACAAGGACGACATCCTCGACGGCGTCGCCGACCTCGTCATGGGCGACTTCGAGGTGCCGTCGGGGGACGTCGACTGGAAGACGGCCATCCGGCGGGGCGCGATCTCCGCCCACCAGGCCCTCCTGCACCACCCCTGGGCCAGCAGCCTGATCGAGTCGCGGGCCAATGCCGGTCCGGCGAGGCTGCGCTACCTGGACGCGGTGATCGGCGTCCTCTCGGGCGCGGGATTCACGATGCCGATGGTCATGCGCGCGATCATGGCGCTCGACAGCCACACCTACGGCTTCGTGCTCCAGGAGCTGGCCTGGCCGTTCGACGACGAGCACGCTCCGGAGGTCGCGGCGGCATTCGCGCGAGGTCTTCCCGCGGGCGAGTTCCCGAATCTCCTCGCGATGGCCGAGATGGTGTCGAGGGCCCCGGGCGGCGTCCCGGCAGCCTTCGAGTTTGGGCTGGATCTGATCCTCGACGGCCTCGAACGGCTCCGGGACACCGCCCGACACTGATCGGGGTGGCGCGATACCCGACGATATCGAGGCAGCGGGCGGTCGCCGACTCAACGTTCACCATGATCCGGTCCGGTGCAGCGACCGCATGCGGACGCGATCCCGGACGCTAGCCCGGGTGTCGAGATGAGGGACGGGGCGAGATCCGTTTCACAGGGGTTCCAGACTCGGCACGACGAGCCACCCGGCCGCGTGTCCGCGGTAGATCAGCTGCTCGGTGGTCAGGCTCGACCGCGCACGCACGTCGGCGAGGTGACGCGTCACGGTGCTCGGCCGGATGCCCACGAGCTCAGCAACGCCGGACGGATCCGACAGCGATGACGAAAGCCGCGAGCACGTCCATCCGACGCCGCGTCGCCCGTGTCGAGAGGACGCCGCGTAGGTACCCGTCGCGCCGGGCGGCGGGGCCGGCCCTCGTCGGGCCGGCGGTCAGTCCGGCCAGGCCACGGCGATCCGGCCGCGGAGATCCGGCAACGGAAGCGACGCGGCCTCGGCCTCGACCGCGGCGCGCTCCGCCGGCGAGAGGCGGCGCCAGGGCTGGACGGTCACCGCGTGCTGCGCGCGGCGCCACGTCCCGACCACCTCTCCCGCGACGAGGAGGGCGCCCGGCCAGACCCGTGGGGTCCAGAGGTCGCGGCGACGTTCGGCGTCGGGCACCAGGAGCTCACGATCGGCGCCCTGGAGCAGGAAGTAGGCATCACCACTGGGGAGGAGCCGGGCGACCGGCGCTGACGAGGGGAGCGCGGGCGGGTCGCGGAACGCCGGCTCGTCGACGGCGAGGATCCAGGCGTCGCCGACCGGTGTTCGCGCCGGCGCCAGGGATCGTGCCAGCTCCTCGAAGGCGGCGCGCCCGTGCGCCGGCGCGATCCCGGCCCACCGGGCGAACGCGGCGGGTGTCGCGGGACCGAAGACGTGCAGGTACCGCCGCGCCAGCTCGAGCCGGGCGTCACGCGGATCGACCTCGGGCGGCGGGACGGTCCAGACGGTCGGCTGTCGCGCGCCGTCCCACCGGATCAGGACCCGGCCGGTCGGTGCGGCGTACCGCAGTCGGTTGGGGTGTTCGCCCAGCCCGCGGCCCGCCTCGCCGTACGGCACCCGGCGACCGCCGAGGAGAGCGTCCAGGCGGGAGGCGATGTCCTCGGCACGCCGCAGTCCGGCGGCATCGGACGGCAGCCTCCCCAGCGAGAAGACCGCCAGATCGCGTCGCGCGACGACGTAGGCGCTGAAGCGTGGTCCCCACAGCTGGGCGAGCGAGGCGTCCTCCCACGAGGACGGCTCCGTCGCCGCGACCCGCGCGTGGATCGAGAGGAGGGCGGCGCGGGGCATGCTGTCCTGGAGGCCGGCCCATGCCGCCCGGCGGAGGGAGGACGGGCCGGGCGCGAGCCGCTCGTCGAGCGCGCCGACCCACCGGCGGTACGCGAGGATCTGCGTGCGCCCGAGGGCGAGTCGTGCCGTCACGTCGGCCATCGTCCGCGGGCTGTCAACGGCGGAACGAGAATACGGGGCGGCGACCGCCTTCCACCGGCTCTCCGCGGAGGCGTGGGACGGGCTGGAGGCCGAGGCCCGCGCCCTCGTGGCGTTCCTCGCCCCCCGCGACCCCGCCGTCTACCGGCGCTACGCCCGCTGGTGGGACGGGCTGCCGGGCGCCGAGGTCCACGTGCTGGGTCGCCCGCCGTCGAACTGACGAGCCGGGCGCTCACGCGACCCAGGCGGCGCGACCCCGGCCCCTGGACCGGACGGCCTCGGCCACGATCGCCGGGGCGAGCGCGACGAGCGCGACGAGCAGCCAGTCGCCGAGGTCGAGCGGGGTCGCGCGGAACGCCGCCGCGAGGACCGGGACGTAGGGGATCAGCGCCTGGACCGCGACCGCGACGAGGCACGCCCCGAGGAGGAGCCCGTTCGTCCCGAGGCGGTGGATCGGCTCGCGGAGGCTCCGGTTCGCGTACGCCCGGACGCACTGGCCGACGACGAGCGTCGTGTACGCGAGCCAGGCCGCGTGCTCGAACGTGCCGCCGTGGGTGAGCATGACGACGAGGGCGGCGCCGGCCGTGAACCCGCCCGCGCCCGCCATCCGGGCGAGGATCGCGGTCGTCAGGAGGGGGCGCTCCGCGTGGCGCGGCGGGCGGCGCATGAGGTCGGGCTCGGCCGGCTCGCGCTCGAAGGCGATCGAGGTCGTGAGGTCGATGAACAGCTCCATCCACAGGATCTGGAGCGGGATGAGGACCTGGCGCTCGGCCACGAACACCGTCGAGACGAGGATGAAGCCGAGGAACGCGATGTGCGTCGAGAGCAGGAAGACGAGGCCCTTCTGCACGTTGTCGACGATCCGCCGACCCTCGGCCAGCCCGTACAGGAGGGTCGCGAACGAGTCGTCGCCGAGGACGAGGTCGGACGCCTCGCGGGCGACCGCGGTGCCGCTCCCCATCGCGACCGCGACGTCGGCGCCGTGGAGCGCCGGGGCGTCGTTGACACCGTCCCCGGTCACGGCGACGATCCGGTGCTCCGCGCGCGCCGCCCGCACGAGGCGCTGCTTGCCCTCGGGGGTCGATCGCGCGACGACGTGGAGGTCCGGCAGCTCGGCGGCCAGGCGCGCGTCGTCCCATGCGGCGACCTCCTCGCCGGTCACGATCCGGTCGGCGTCGAGGCCTGCCTCCCGGGCGATCGCCGCCGCGGTCCGCGGGTGGTCCCCGGTGACCACGACGACCTGGATCCCCGCGCCCCGCGCGGTCGCCATGGCGTCGTCGATCCCCGGCCGGATCGGGTCCGCGAAGCCGACGAGCGCGTGCATCCGCCAGGGCTCGTCGTCGATCCGCCCGGCCAGCCCGACGAGCCGCTCGCCGGCCTCGGCCGTCGCCTCGATGAGGATGGCCCAGCGCTCGCGCTCGAGGGCGTCGGCCCCGCCGTTCGCCTCGACGTAGGCGAGGACGACCTCGGGGGCGCCGAGGCCGAGGCTCTCGATCCGCCCCGCGCGCCGGGCGCGGGTCCTCGTCACGGGGACCGCGTCCGAGGCCGGGATCGCCTCGACGAGGTCGGACGCGTCGAGGCGCGACCTCCCGTCGCAGGCGTCGACGGCGGCCCGGAGGGCCCGGGTGAACGACGCCGGGGCGATCTCCTCCCCGGGCCAGGCGTCCTCCTCGGCCCGGAGCGCCTCCTCGAGCAGGCGGCGGCGCTCGACGGGGTCGTCGACCGGGCCGTCCGGCGTGCGGACCGACGAGACGTCCAGGCGGTTCTGGGTGATCGTCCCGGTCTTGTCGGTGACGATGAGGTCCACGGCCCCCAGCGTCTCCTCGGCGTTCAGCCGGCGGACGAGGACGCCCCGCCGGAGGAGCCGGTACGCCCCGAGGCCGAGGATGACCGCGAGGAGGATCGGCGGCTCCTCGGGGATCGCGGCGATCGCGGCCGAGATGCCGGCGAGGACGTTCGCCCCGAGCGCGTGGCCCCGGACGAACCCCATCCCGGTCGTGAACGCGATGAGGCCGATCGCGACGACGAGGAGGATCCGCACGAGCCGGTCGAGCTCGCGCTGGAGCGGGCTCCGCCGGCGCTCCACGGTCGTCAGGCCGCCGGCGATCCGCCCGAGCTCGGTGGCGGGGCCGATCGCCACGACGATCCCCTCGCCCCGGCCGCCGACGACGCTGGTCCCCGCGTGGGCGATCGAGCGACGGCTGGCGAGGGGGGCGTCCGCCGGATCGGGCTCGACGCGCCCCTCCTCGGGGATCGACTCGCCGGTGAGCGCGCTCCGGTCGAGGAGGAGGCGGTCGGCGCGGGCGATGCGGACGTCGGCCGGCACGACGTCGCCCGCCTGGAGGAGGACGACGTCGCCCGGGACGAGCGTCGCGGCCGGAGCGGCGCTGACGCTGCCGCCGCGACGGACGCGCGCCACCGGGGCCGAGGCCTCCCGCAGCGCCTCGAGGGCGCGCTCGCCTCGGTACTCGGTCACGACGTCGGCCCCGACGATCGGGAGGAGCCCCAGGAGGACGAGGATCCCGTCGCGCGGTTCGCCGACGAGGATCGCGAGGAGGCCGGCCGCCGCGAGCATGAGGACGAACGGCTCCGTGAACGCGTCGAGGACCATCCGCCAGACCGGCTCGCGCGCGGCGTCCTCGAGCGCGTTCGGTCCGGCATCCTCGGCGCGGCGGCGGGCGTCGTCGGCCGCCAGCCCGGACGCGGGATCCACCCCGAGCGCGGCGGCCACGTCGACCGTCGTCAGCGCGTGCCAGTCGTCCATCGTCACGGGCAGCGCTCCTCTTCGGTCGGGCACCAATGATGAGGCCGGCCGACGGGCCGCGGCGCGCTCCCGCCGTGCCGCCGCGCGCTACGATCGCGCAGAGTGG
>JAJYGO010000197.1 GCA_021785115.1 Chloroflexota bacterium
GGCCGCGTGGCTGGCGGCAGCCGTCGTCGCCTCGCCGGTGCTCCTCCTCGCGCGGAGCGAGATCCGCGCCGCTGTCCGCCGGGATGGCGCGTGGCTGGCGGGCCTCGCCCCCCGCAGTGCAGCCGCATCGGGGCGCGCGCTGATGGCATTGGTCGGCCTGGCGGCGGCGGCCGCCCTGCTGTGGTTGATCGTGACCCGGGTCATGATCGAAGGTCCCGACGGCATCTCGACCGGGTACATCAACAACCTCGGCGATCTGCCGTTCCACCTCCAGGCAGCGGCCAGCTTCGGCTGGGCAGCCAACCTGCCGCCTCGCGACCCGACATACGCCGGCGCGGCGTTCACCTACCCGTTCCTCGCCGACTACCTGTCCGGGATGCTGCTGGCCCTGGGCGCGACGCTGCGCGAGGCCATCCTCCTGCCGAGCCTCGTCCTCGGCGCGGCGCTGGTCGGCGTCCTCTGCCGCTTCGCCGCCACCCTCGTCCGCGATCGGCTCGCCGTGATGCTTACGCCACTGCTCGTCCTGCTCGGCGGCGGGCTCGGTTGGGTCGTGCTGCTGCAGGATGCCCGGACGGCACCCGGCGGCCTCCTCGGCACGCTGCTCGCCCCGCCCCACGACTACACCATTGTCGGGAACACCGTCTGGCGGTGGGGCAACGCCATCACGACCCTCCTCGTGCCCCAGCGGAGCCTCCTGCTCGGCCTCCCCCTGACCGTCGTGGCGCTCACGCTTCTGTGGCTCGCCCTCGCGCCCACGCCGACACCGGCCGCCCGACGGCTCCGCACGATCCGCCTCCTCGCCGCGGGCCTGGCGACGGGAGCGCTCGTCCTGGGCCACACTCATTCGTTCATCGTCCTGCTCGGGACGGCTGGCATGCTCGGGCTCCTGTTCGCAGAGTGGCGCGACGGCCGGTGGCGTGGCTGGGTCGTCTACCTCGCGGCCGCTGCCGTGCTGGCCCTGCCGTCGGCGCTCCTGCTCGTCTCGGACTCGTCGGCGAGCGCGGGGACGCTCTTCGGGATCGCGATCGGCTGGGACCGGGGCGACACCGACCCGTTCACGTTCTGGCTGCTGAACACCGGCCTGTTCGTGCCCCTCCTGATCCTCGCGATCCTTGCCGGGCGCGTTCCCTGGGGCTCTGGGCAGCCCCTCGTCAGCGGGCGCCTGCTGCGCTTCTGGCTGCCGTCCCTCGCCTGGTTCCTCGTCCCCAACGTCGTCAAGCTCGCGCCTTGGATCTGGGACAACATCAAGGTCCTGTTCTACTGGTGGGTGATCTCCGCCCCGCTGGTCGCCGCTTCGCTGGCCGCGCTGTGGAGAGGGCGCTGGACGGGTTCCGTGGCGGCGGTTGGTCGGCTGGCCGCGGGCGGAGCGCTGGTTGTGCTCCTGCTTGCCGGCAGCCTGGACGTCGGCAGGGTGGTGAGCGGCCAGACGGCCTACGGGCAGTTCGACGCGGACGCCGTGGCATTCGCGGACAAGGTCCGCCAGAGTGTGCCGGGCGACGCCGTGGTGCTTGCCGCGCCCACCTGGAATGCCCCAGTGTTCCTGACCGGTCGAGCGACCCTGCTCGGTTACCCCGGCTGGATCTGGGCCCACGGGATCGCCTATGCGGACCGGGAGCAGGACATCAAGGCGATCTACAACGGTGATCCTGACGCGCTGGCCCTGCTCAAGGCTAGGGGTATCGCATACGTCGAGGTCACGCCGCTCGAGCGGAGCGCGCTGTCGGTCAACGACGCGTTCTTCGCCCGCTTCCCGCTCGTTGCCGCGGTGGGCGGCTACCAGCTCTATCGGGTGTCGCAGTGAGCCCGCGAGACCGCCGGCGCAACACCCGCCGACCGAAGCCATCGGCTCCGGCGGCAGGCGAGGCCGCGTCCGGATCCTCGCCGTCAGCATCCCCGACCGCGCCCGTGCCCCCTGACGCCCCGCCGCCGGGCCACGAGGCCTCCGAGATCCGGATCGCCGACCCTGCCGCCCGGTCGTGGCGCGCCTGGGGTCCGTGGGCCGCGGCCGTGATCGCGCTCGTGGCCGTGGCGGCCGCACTGCGGCTGTGGGACCTGCCGCTGGCGCCGTTCCACAACGACGAGGGCGTCAACGGCTGGTTCACGTACCAGCTCCTCCAGACCGGCACCTGGCACTACGACCCGGCCAACTACCACGGGCCGACGCTGTTCTACGCCGAGGCCCTCTCGGGGCTGCTCGTCGGCCTCAGTGACGTCTCGATGCGCCTCGTCCCGGCCGTCTTCGGACTGGCGACGCTGGGCCTGGCCCTGCTCGCCTCGCGCTGGATCGGCCGAGCCGGGGCGCTGGCGGCCGCGGCCCTGCTCGCCGTCTCGCCGGGGATGGTGTTCTTCTCGCGGTACGCCATCCACGAGATGCTGCTGGTCTGCTTCACCCTCGCCTTCGTTCTCGAGGCAGCTCGCTGGTGGGAGACGGGTCGGGCACGCCATCTGCTGGGCGCCGCGGCCGCGCTGGCCCTCATGTTCACGACCAAGGAGACGGCGATCATCACGGCGATCGTCCTCCTGCTGGCCGTGGCCTGCGTCGTGGCCTACGAGCGGTACGCCCCGCTGATCCTGGGGCGGCGGCGGCTGCGACTCGCCCCGCGCCCCGGCGCCGTCGGCAGCCCGAGGCCCGCGGGCGGGCGGTCGCGGGCGGGTCGGTCGAGCGTCGTTGCCGGCCCGATGCAGCGCTTCGGAGGCCGGGATCGGCTGCTGATCAGCCTGGCTGGCGCCGCCGTCGTCTTCCTCGCCCTCTGGGTCACCCTGTTCTCGTCGCTGTTCACCAACCCCGGTGGCGTGGCCGACTCGCTCCGGAGCCTCACCATCTGGACCCAGACCTCCGGGGCGACCCAAGTCTCCGGGCCACTGACCTACGTCGGCTGGATGGCGCAGGAAGAGCTGCCGATCCTGTTGATCGGGTTGGCCGCCTCGGCCTGGGTCGCCTGGGAGGGGCGGAGCCGGTTCGCGGTCTTCGCGGCGGCCTGGGCGACGGGGCTGCTCCTCGCGTACTCACTGATCGGCTACAAGACGCCCTGGCTCATCCTCAACTGGCTGGTCCCGTACGCGCTGGTGGCGGGATACGCCATCGGCCGGGCCTGGACGGCGCGGCGACGCGCGCTGCGGCTCGGGGTCGCGATCGTCCTCGCCGCCGCGCTCTCCCTGTCGGCGGTCAAGGCGGTCCAGCTCGCGTTCCAGGACTACGACGTCCAGGGGAACGCCTACGTCTACGTCCAGACGCAGCGAGACATCCTGGACCTCGTCGGGTGGCTGCACTCCGAGGACGAGCGCCGCGGGACGGGCGGCCAGCTCGGCGTCGTGGTCATGTCGCCCGACTACTGGCCGCTGCCGTGGTACCTGCGCGGCGATCGGAAGGCGGGCTTCTACGGCCAGGTCGTCGATGTCGCCGCGCCCGTCCAGATCGTGAGGGAGGACCAGCTCGCCTCGCTCCCGTCGGGGTTCTCGACCCGCTATCGCGAGCAGGCCAGGTACACCCTGCGGGGCGGCGTCGTGCTGGTCGCGTTCGTGGCGGTCGAGTCGTAGCCGATCAACGCCGTATCCCCGGACAGGCTCCGGCGCGGGACCGGCTCGCCGATGGCCTTGCCTCGGTGGCGGTCAGCCGCGCAGGCGCCAGATCGTGACGCCGTCCACGTCGTAGACGGTCTCGAACAGCGTGCTCGTCGAGAGGTTCGTCGGCGTGCTGCTGCCGCAGTCCACCAGGCCGCCGCTCGAGAGCACGTAGGTCGCCCCGTACTCGTGCATCGCCGCGGCCGCGGCGCTCGGGCTGCCGCACCGCACCGCCTTCACGGCTGCCTCTCGCGGCGCCGGATCGTAGCCCAGGTTGGCCACGTAGGGCCCGAAGGAGGTGATGCGCAGCCGACCCGCGAGGTCGACCGGGCTGTTGATGTACGCATCCGTCACGAACACTGCCCGCTGCGGTGTGTTCTGGGCGATCCACGCGGCCGCCTGTCGTTGCGCCGTGGTCAGCACGAACTGAGGGCCCGCGATGAACCACACAGCGATCAGCGCGGGCGACAGCGCCGACACCGCGAGCACCGGCCAGAGCACGATCCGCCGCCACGTCCGGAGCCATGAGGCGGCGGCGATCGCGACGGCGACCCACATCATCTGGAAGTACTTGTTCATGTCGAACTCGACGGAGCTGGCCACCACCAGGTTCGGGACCAAGAACAGGGCGGCGATCCAGGCGCTCAGGAACAGGCGCTCGCGGACCCGCCGCGCGAGCGCGACCAGAGCCAGCACGAATGGGATGCCCAGGTTGGTCAGGTAGAAGAAGACGGGTGCTGCCGGGCCATCCGTGAACCGGGCTTCGCTCCATCCCAGCACCAGCCGGAACGCCCCGCTTCCCCGCTGGAGGAGGATCGGGCCGACGATGAACGGCAGCGCGACGACGACCGGCGCCAGGAACAGCACGGCGTCCCGGAGCCACGTGGGCTGCGTCCAGGCGCGCCGTGCAAGGAACAGCAGGGCGACCAGGAGGTACGTCGCGGGGAAGGCGTAGAAGTGGAACGGGGCCAGCAGCGCGGCAACGAGCCCGGCGAGCAGCATCCCCGACGCGAACCTGCCCAGCGACACGTACGCGAGCAGTGCGGCCGTCACGAGTCCGGGCAGGCCGAACGTGGTGGCGCGGTGGGTGAGGAGCCCGGTTCCGAACACCGAGGCGATGCGGAAGAAGGGCCAGTTCCCTGCCCATGTGTTGTCGTACGGCTGGGTGGCCAGCAGCGTCTGCAGGTTGCCACCGTTCGCGAGGTCCATCGGCAGCCGGATCCAGCCCATTCCGCCCGTGAACAGCACGATGACCGTCGCGATCCACGCGGCGCGCGAGTCGCGGATGATCTGCCACGCGAGCTTCCAGGTCACGAGCGCGAGCGCGCCGGCCATTACCGCACTGGAGACGACGTAGACGGTGATCAGGTCAACGCCGGTGACGAGGGATGCCACCGCGCCCGCCATGTCGGCGAACCAGTGGTAGGCGAGCGGGACCCCCGAGAAGTAGGGAACCTGGGGCGGGAAGTTGCCGGCCATCAGGCTGCTCCCGATGGACACGTGCACCAGGAAGTCGCTCCAGTTCCAGCCGCCGGACGACCAGCCGCCTGGGACTTGGCGCCATGCGCTCAGGCCGAGCACGACCAGGACCGAGACCGTGGCGCCCGCGCCCACCACGTACGCCCCCGGCGTCGACGTGATCGCGGCGCGGATCGACGGCCAGCTGGCTCTGGGCGGCGGCGCCAGATGCGGGAGATCCAGGTTCGCCAGCGCGATGCTCACGAGGACCAGCACGGCCACGGCCAGCATCGCCACGTCGCGGGTGAACCCGCCCAGCAACAGGGCGAGGCCGTTGGCGAGGTGTGCGGCCGCGTACACGCTGACGACGATGGCGACGCCAAGCCGGCCGGGAGCGGACAGGGGAGGCGCGCACCGTGCCGCGAGGTACCAGCCTGGGACGATCGCGAGGAACGGGAGGGCCAGCAGGATCGCGAGTGGCGGAGCCGCCCAGGAGGCTCCGACCGCGACCGCGCCAGCGACGGCCAGTGGCCCCAGGCGCGCAGCGCCGTCCCGGCCCGCACCCCGCGGACCGTTGCTGCGCACCAGCCGCTCGCGAAGGCGGCCGATGAGCCGGGCGCCCTCCGTCATGCCGAGGTAACGGCGAACGGGCGCCAGCAGCGGCTCGCCCGCCGACTGCGCGCCGCGCGGAACGGTATGCGGGGCGGCTCGTCGGACTGGTCCTTCGCCCGGCGGTGTGCGTCGGGGCTCCGAGGCGCGGGTCACGGTCCCTCCTGAGTTCTGGCGCGACAGCGTACGGGTTGGCCCGAGCCTGGCGACATCGACCAATGGTCCCGCCGCGACTCCGATGCCGCTGCGTCGTTGGACACGCCTGCGGCAGGCTCGGGCTCGACCGGCCCGCGGCGGGCGTCGGCGTGCGCGTGACGCGCAGGTGTCACAGCAGGGCGGAGAATCGCGGGCGTGACCGCCCGCACGATCCTGCACGTTGACCTGGACGCGTTCTTCGCGGCCGTGGAGCAGCGCGACCGCCCGGAGCTGCGCGGCAAGCCGGTCATCGTCGGCGGCGGGGGACCGTACGACCGGGGCGTCGTCAGCACCGCGAGCTACGAGGCGCGCAAGTTCGGCGTGCACTCCGCGATGCCGCTGCGGACCGCGGGGCGCCTGTGCCCGCAGGGGGTCTTCCTGCCCGTGGACGGGCGCAAGTACCAGGCGGAGAGCCGCCGGGTGATGGCGATCCTGCGGCGGTTCACCCCGCAGGTGCAGCCGGTGTCGATCGACGAGGCGTTCCTGGACGTGACCGCGTCGCGCGCGCTGTTCGGCGACGGCGAGGCCATCGCCCGGGCGATCAAGGCGGCCGTGCACGACGAGGTGGGGCTCACGATCTCGGTGGGCGTGGCCGCGACCAAGCTCGTCGCGAAGGTGGCCTCGGACCTGCGCAAGCCCGACGGCCTGGTGGTGGTGCCCCCGGGCGAGGAGGCCGCGTTCCTGGCGCCGCTGCCGATCTCGCGCCTGTGGGGCGTAGGCGAGAAGACGGCGGCGGCGCTGGCGGAGTTCGGCGTCCAGACGATCGGCGACCTGGCCGCCCTGCCCCCCGACGCGCTCGAGCGGCGGCTCGGCAAGCACGGCGCGACGCTCGTCGCGCGGGCCCACGGCATCGACCCCGACCCGGTGGCGGGGGGCGAGCCGGCCAAGTCGATCGGGCACGAGCACACCTTCGACCGCGACACGTCGGATCGCGAGGTGATCGAGCGGACGCTGCTGGGCATGGCCGACGGCGTGGCCGGCCGGCTGCGCGCGTCGGGGATCCGCGCGGTGACCATCACGCTCAAGCTGCGCGACGCCTCGTTCCGGACGATCACCCGCCAGACCAGCCTCGACACGCCCGCCGACCTGACCGAGCCGATCTTCGAGGCCGCGGTGACCCTCCTGCGGCGGGAGCTGCACGGGCAGCGGATCCGGCTGGTCGGCGTCACCGCCTCGAACTTCCGCGACCGCGAGCAGCTGGCGATGTTCGAGGCGGCCGAGGACCCCCGCCGGCACGCGGCCGCGGAGGCGCTCGACCGGATCCGGTCGAAGTACGGCAGCCGGTCGGTGACCCGCGCGCGCCTGGTCCGCTCCCACGTGCCCGAGCCGTTCGAGCGCGACCCGATGAAGCCGGTGCGCGTCGAGGACGGCGATCCAGACTCGCGGCGGCGCGCCGCGGGCCGTGACACCGAACCTGTCACCGACCTCGACGAGGATGCGCTCGACGACGCTTGACATCGAACACCTGTTCGGTCTAGTGTTTGGTCAAACGAACATCCGTTCGCATCCGGAAGTGCCCCCGGGTGACGACGATCCCGCCGCAGGTCCAAGGAGACAGCACGATGGCGATGGTTCGCGTCGCACCGGTCCAGGTCCAGGTGCGCACCGATCGGTTCAACGGCCTGCCCCGGGAGATCACCTGGGGCGAGGAGCGCATCCCGGTCACCCGGCTCGTGGCCGTCCGGGACGAGCAGCGGGCCTACCCGGTGATCACCGGGCCGCGCACCCTGTTCGAGGTGGACACGCCCACCCTCCGCCTAGCCCTCACCTTCGCCCACCGCTCGCGCCGCTGGACGATCGAGGCGCTGGACGGGCTGGGACGGGCGGCATAGGCCGCGAGCGCACCACACGCGGGGGCCGAGACTCCTCCTCGCGGGCCCCCCAGCCGACTGCGGGGCGGGCGCCAGCAGCGCTCGCCCCGCGGGCCAACCGACCGACGCCCACGGCTGCCGTCGAGACCGCCCCCGGCCGAATGGCCCGATGCGCTCGGTGGTCGGCTCCCTACAATCGGCACGTGGATACGAACGCGCGCTTCCGGGACCAGACGGTCGACCAGTTCATCTCAGCCCTGGCCTCGGGCGAGCCCACGCCGGGCGGCGGGGCGGCGGCGGCCATCGCCGGCAGCCTCGGCGGGGCGCTCGTCGCGATGGTCGCCTCGCTGTCTGCGGGCCGGCCCAAGTACGCGGACCACCAGGCCCTCCTCGAGGAGGCCAGGGCGGCCGGCCTGCGGCTCGCCGACCGACTGCTCGACCTCGCCGACGAGGACGCGGCCGCGTTCGACGGCTTCGGCGTGGCGATGAAGCTGCCCCGCGAG
>JAJYGO010000450.1 GCA_021785115.1 Chloroflexota bacterium
CTCGGCGGCCTCGCTGGCGTGCCGGTCGCGCCGCGCGGGCGGGCCTGCCTCGGTGGGCAGCGCGGCGACCGCGAAGCGGGGGAAGGACCACCGGTCGGCGAACCCGTCCGCGACCAGGTCCGGGTGCCGGTCGCGGCGGTCGCTGCTGTTCTGTCCGCGGACGGGCCGGCCGAGGCGCCGGGCGACGAGCCCCACGAGGCCGAGGCGGCGGGCCCTGAGGTGGCTGGCCTGCGGCACGCCGGCGGCGTGGAATACGTGGTCGACCTCGGCGCTCCGGTCCGTGTACGCGAGGAACGTGGCCGCCTCGGCGAGGCGGGCGGCGTAGTCGGCGAGCCGGGCCTGCGCGTGGAGGACCGTGAGCCGGCTCAGGTCGCCCGACGCGTTGCCCAGGTCGTAGGAGAGGATCGTGCGCTCGCCGAGGAAGCGGCTCCCGCACTCGGCGCAGTAGCTCTCGGTGCCGTTGGAGCGCTCGCTGCTGACCCTGATCGCCCCGGACGTCCCGTAGGTCGGGCACTCGGCGTTCCGGCACAGCAAGTCCGGGTGCGGGCCTTCCCTCGGCCGTTCGAGGACCCGCTCCGGGGGGATCTCGCGGAGGACGAGGTTGGCCACGACGGCGCTGATGGACTTCACGTGCCGCGCCTCCATCGCTCGCTCGGCCAGCGCCGCGTCGTCGCTCAGGCACCAGCCGTGGTCCCACCGCCCGCCCTCGTCGAGCGCCAGGACCCGCCGGGCGTTCTCGATCACGTCCGGGCCGCCCCGCCCGAGGACGACCTGGTACGCGTGGGCGACCCGGCGCTGCCGCAGCTCGTCGCGGGGGCCGAGCGGCTGCCTCGGGAGGGACTCCCACGGCCTCCCGCACGACTGGCAGTGGAACGGGGCGATGAGGCGCCCCTCGGGGTCGCGGCGGTCCACGACCCGGCCGAACGGCTCGATCGGCGCGCCGCAGACGCACGCCGTCCGCAGCCAGATGCCGTGGACCTCGCAGCCGTGCATCAGCGGGAGCGCCGTCTGGCGGCGGATGAGCCGGAGCGGCGGCCGGACGCACGCCGGGCAGATGGAGAGCCGGCGCTTCAGCCCGAGCCTCGACGCCGCGACGCCGGGCCCGAAGACCCGCTCGAGTTCTGCCCGCCACGTGAGCGCCGTCACGGCGCCCGGCTCGAGCCCGTTGAGCGATGCGAGGCCCTCGCGGTCGAAGAGGGTGCCGAGGATGCCCAGCGAGCTCTTGCCGAGCTGGGAGGTTGAGGCGTCGTGCCTGCGGACGATGCTCGCGGTGCCGCCCGGGGGGAAGTCGTTCTTCTCGTCGTCCCGCAGCATGAGGCCGGGCATGAACTCGTCCCGCCGCGGGGTCACCGCGACCTGGAGGGCCGGCCAGGCCGTCACGAGGCCCTCCTGAGCTCGTCGAGGTCGACGTCGAACACCGGGGACGCGTCGCCCCGGACCGTGAGCCGCAGCGCCGCGTCGTACAGGTCCATGCCGTCGTGGGCGTTGCCCGGCCTCTCCTCGGCCCACGCCAGCCCGAGCGCCGCGTGGACCACCTCCGCGAGCTGCTTCATCCGGGCGCGGCCGGCGCCGGCGGTGTCGTTGCGCTTGTCGGTCAGCCACGTGAACAGGGAGCCGGCCCAGCGGGCGAGGGCCAGCTCGGGGAAGGCGGGCGCGTACTGCAGCTCCCAGGTGCGCAGGACCCTTCCGACCTCCGCCTCCGACAGTCCGGCGACGCGGACGACCGGGTCCGGCCCGTTGAGGCGCCGCCGGAACTGCTCGGCCACGAGCGGGTCCTTCACGATCAGCCGCCAGGGGTCGCAGCTCCGGGGTTCCTTCGAGTTGACCGCGGCGAGCAGCACGACGCTCGGCCGCACTCCCCTCCGCTTCAGCTGGTCGGTCAGCTCCCGCAGGTACGAGAGCTGGCCGAGCCTGAGCTCGTGCGCGTCGTCGATCACGATCATCCGCACCTTGGCGCGGACGATCGCGCCGACAAGCCACGCTCGGGTCCTGGAGGGCCCGATTCTCGGGACGGCGCCCAGCTCGTCGGCGAGGGCGCCGACGAGGCGGTCGGTGCTCTGGACCCCGCTGGACACGCGTGTCGAGAGGACGGGCACGATCCGGGTCGAGGACCCGTCGCCGCCCGGCTCGCGCGAGGGCGCGTGCGCGCCCTCGAAGTGCTCGAGGGCGGTGCTCTTGCCGTCGCCCGGGAAGGCGGTGAACAGGAACCAGGACCCCGTCGCGTATGCGTGCTCCATCAGGGCCTCGAGGCGGCAGGCGAAACCGGTGGGGATGTACCGGTCGAGGGGCACGAAGGGCTCGCGGCCCCGTTGCTCGGCGATCACCTGGGCGAAGAGCGGGGAGGGGCCGGCGCCGCCCTCGGGCGGCTCGGGGATTGCGGCGGTGCGGGTGGGTCGTGCCATTTCGGGGCTCCTTCGGCGTCGGGCGGCGGTCAGGCTGCCGTGTCGGTGGGGATGAGGGGCTCGTAGTCGCGGTCGACCGGGACCGGCAGGGCGAACGCCCGCGGCGCGGCCGGCTTGGCCTCGTCGGCGGCGCCGACGGGCGTCGACAGGGCCGCGACGATGTCCTCGGTGGTCGTCTCGGCGGCGCGCTTCCGGGCGTGGGCCTTCCTCGCCGCCCGCTTCTCGTCGGCGGCGCCCATCTCCGAGACGATCTCGTCCGTCCGCTTGGCGGCCGCGTCGCGGTCGCCGCTGGCGAACTTGCGCTCGGCGGCCCGCAGGAGGTCGAGCTCCCAGCGGGGGACCGGGCGGTCGTACGCGTCGGCCAGTCGGCCGCACCGGAGCACGCCGAGGAAGTTCCCGTCCTCGTCGTAGGCGTCGACAGTGCGCAGGTCGTCCTCGTCGACCTTGATCCGCACCATCGTGTCGATCCGGTCGCGGAGCCACGCGGCGCTGTACCAGTGGTTGTGGCGGTAGTGGACGCCCTTGCGCCCGACCTTGCGCAGGCCTTCGTCGCGCCGCAGCATCCGCCGCAGCGCGTCGGCCGACCCGCCCCACTGGCGGATGGCGAACCGTCCGAGGCCGTCGCGGAGGACGGCCTGGGGGCGCTCGCGGAGCCCGCCGTGCCACGTCGCCGCGTAGACGTCGAAGTACCACTGCATGAGCGCCCGCTCGAACCGGTCGGCCGTGATCTCGCGCTCGAGCGCCTCCGCGTCGGGGTCGTGGGCGCCGCGGGCTTCCGGGCTGCCCTTGGTCGTGATGACGAGCCGGTGGAGGAGGCGGTCGTTGAGGACCTTGAAGTGGGACTCCACGACCGGCTTCGCGTGGGCGTCGCCCTTCGGGGCGTACTCGAGGACCATCGCCACCTCGCCCGCGATCTGCAGGGCGAGGTTGCAGCGCTCGATCATCCCGTTGTCGGCCTTGAAGATGCACGGCGTCAGGCCCACGGCGAGTCCTCCCGGATACCGTGCTCGAGCCGCAGCGCCGAGTCGTCGAGCATCGCGCGGATCACGGCGCGCCGGAGGTCCCACTGGTCGAGCGCCTTGGGCGACACGACGACGGACAGCGGGTAGCGCGTCGCGACGTCGATGAGCACGCCGATGTGCATGCGCACCGTCGTGCGGCCGCCGGAGAGGGCCTGGACCTTCACGTCCAGCGTGGCCTCGTCGAACTCGCAGACGAGGCCCGGGACCTGCTCGGCCGTGACGGCCCGGCCGCTGAGCGCGAGCGGCACGAGCTTCCGGCCGGCCCTCGCCTCGCGCGCCTTCTGGTCCCGCCTGAGGAGGTCGCCCACCGCCTTCGAGACCTGGTAGCGGCTCGGGGTGCGCCGCATCCCCGCGTCGATGGCGGCCTGCCGCACCGCCGGGTGGTCGACGACGGCCTCGAGGCTCGGGCGCTCGGGCCGCGCGTAGACCTCCTCGATCGCCGAGACGACCGGGGGCGGCATGGTCCTGCAGGATGCCCGCCGCGTCGCGTACGGGACCAGCGCCCGCGCACCGTGCTGGTCGTATGCGTTCCAGAGCTGCTGAGCCCGCCGCTCCTCGAGGCCGTTGGCGCGCGCGGCCGCGGCCGCGGTGGCGCCCTCGAGGATCGCCCGCATCGCCGCCCGCCTGCGCTCGAACTCGTCGCGCGCCTCGGGGTCCTCGATGCTCTCCGGGTCCACGTCCGGCTTCGGCTCGGCCTCGCCGTCCTCGGGCAGGTCCGTGCGGCCGCGCTCGGCCGCGAGCCGGACGAGCTCCTCGGGGTCGCGGACGACCCCGGGGGGCTCGAGGATCCCGCGGTCGCGCGGCCGGGCGCGCACCATCGTGGCGAGGGTCGGGACGACCGTCGCCAGGTCGAGGTCCAGCCGGCCCTCCGCCAGGAGGTCGCCCATGACCTTGCGCGCCGCGGCGACGACCTCCGGCCGCGGGTGGTCCGCGTGCTCGCGGACGAGGTCCTCGATCGAGGCCCGGCCGCGCTCCCACCGGGCGCGGATCGCCGCGGCGAGGGCCGGGTCCCCGCGGTAGTCGAGCCTCGCGAGGTGGAGCTGGATCGCGTTGCGGAACCACCGCGGCGGCACGAGGTCGGCCGCGATGACCCAGGCCTCACCGCCCGCCGTCTGGGCCCAGGCCCGGCACGCCTCGAACTTGGCGAGCTCCTCCGGCCGGCTCTTGTCGGCGAGCGTGCCCGCCTCGATGAGGACCGGCGCCCGTGAGGGCGAAGGCCGCGCGCGAAGGCCTGCACTGCCGTGCCTCGGCGCCGCAGCCCTTCTCTCACGGATTCGTCCCAGGGACAGTTCCATGAGAGGTCACACACCCCGTGCGCGCCTTGCCAGTTCGCTACGGGGGTGCGAAGTGCCTAGCCGTCAACCCAGCAATGGGCGCGTGTGCTGGTTGCAGCCAGGCGTGTCAAGTCTTGACAAGCCCTTGCAGGTCGAGAGCGACCGCTCGCGCTCAACGACGAAATGGGAGCGGCGCGAACGGATGGATCAGCGAGGCCCCGAACTGATTCGCCCTCGCTACCAGGGCCTTCGTGTCAGCCCGAGTTGCCGGTCCCGAACTGGCGGTCGCCGGCGTCGCCGAGGCCCGGCATGATGTAGCCCTTCTCGTTGAGCTGGCGATCGAGCGCGGCGCAGTAGATCTCGACGTCCGGGTGGGCCCTGCTGACCGCCTCCACGCCCTCGGGGGCGGCGATCAGGTTGACCAGCTTGATCCGGACCGCGCCCCAGCGCTTGAGGACCTCGATCGCCGCCGTGGCGGAGCCGCCCGTGGCGAGCATCGGGTCCAGGATGAGGCACAGGTCCACCGTGCTCGTGTTGGGGAGCTTGTTGTAGTACTCCACCGGGCGCAGCGTGTGCTCGTCGCGGAACAGGCCCAGGTGCCACACCTCGGCGGTGGGCATCAGCTCCAGGAACGCGTCCACCATGCCCAGGCCGGCGCGCAAGATCGGGATGAAGCCGATGCGGTCGGCCAGCTCCTCGCCGGCCATGACCTCGAGGGGGGTCGGCACGTCGATGGGGCGCGTGCGCGCGTCGGCGAGCGCCTCGTAGCCCAGCAGCCAGGACAGCTCGCGGACCACCTCGCGGAACTTCTTGGGCTCGGTGGCCTCGTCGCGGAGGATGCCGAGCTTGTGGCGGACCGCGGGGTGCTGCGACACGTGGAGGTTGGGCCAGTCGGTCACGGGGATCCCTCGCGCTGATCGGTTGGGGCGGGTTGGCGGCCGCCGCCGCGGGACGCCGGCTCCGGGCGAATCCTACCGCGGTATCCTCGCCTCCGATGGCTCCTCGAACCTCCGTCAAGGCGTCCCGCGGGTCCGCCCCGCCCGTTCTCGTGCGCCAGACGCGCGCGGGCGTGGTCGAGTCCGTCCACCGGGGCGACATCGTGGAGGTGGACGTCAGCGGCCGGCTGCTGCGGGCCATCGGCGACCCGGACCGCGTGGTCTTCCTGCGGTCAACGGTGAAGCCGTTCGGCCTCGTGGCGCTGCTCCGCGCCGGCGGCCGCAAGGCGTTCGACCTCGCCCCCGACGAACTGGCCATCATGGCGTCCTCCCACTCCGGCGAGGACATCCACGTCCGGACGCTCCAAGCGCTGTACCGGCGGGTGGGGGTGAGCACCTCGCTCCTGGCCTGCGGCGCGGAGGGCATGCCGCTCGACGAGCTCACCGCGGCCCGGCTCGCGCGCGACGGGGAGCGCCCCAGCCCGGTCCGCCACATGTGCTCGGGGCAGCACTCGGTGTTCATCCTGCTGTCCAAGCTGGGCGGCTGGGAGCCCGACGGCTACTGGGAGCCGGACCACCCGGCCCACCGCGCCTACGCGGAGACGGTCGCGGCGGCCTACGACGTCCGCCCGGACCAGCTGCGCACGGGGATCGACGGCTGCGGCGTCCTCACCTACGCGTTCCGGCTGCGCGATGTCGCCCGCGCCTACGCGATGCTCGCCGCCCCCGACACGCTCCCGGAGGCCGACCGCCGGGCTGCGCTCGCCCCCCACCTGCTGGCCGTGCGCGACGCGATGATCCGGTACCCGGAGCTGGTCGGCGGGACCCGGGAGCGGCTGGACACCGCGCTCATGAGGGCGGCGCCGGGCCGCGTGGTCAGCAAGAGCGGCATGGAGGCGCTGCGCGGCGTCGGCATCCTGTCGGGCGCGCGCGTCGGCACGTCGAGCACCCGCGCCAGCGGGCTCGCGCTCAAGATGGAGGACGGCGACGGCTACGAGCGCGGGACCTACGCCGCCTCGGTCGAGGCGCTGGCGCAGGTCGGCCTGCTCGACGGCCACGCAGTCCGGCAGCTGGGCCGCTACCACCGCCCGCCCGGCTACGACCCGCACGGCCGGCTGTCGGCCGAGGCGATCCCGGAGTTCGAGCTGGTGCCGGTGGGCGAGCTCGTCGGCTGACGGGCCCTCCCGCGACGCCGCCCCCGAACCGTAGACTCACGGCCATGCAGCGTCGCCACGACCCCGCCGACATCTCCACCGCGGCCCAGGAGTACCTGCTCGCCCTGCGCGCCATGGGCTCCGACGGCCGTGCGGCGACCAGCGCGCAACTGGGCCGCCACGTCGGCGTCAGCACGCAGGCCGCGTCCGAGATGTGCCGCCGGCTCGCGTCGGACGGGCTGCTGGAGCCGGCCACCGGGCGCGGGCTCGTCCTGACCACCGCCGGGCGGGCCGCCGCCGACGCCATCTTCCGCCGCCACGCCCTGCTCGAGTGGCTGCTCACCTCGGTCATCGGCCTGTCCTGGGCGGAGAGCGATGCGGAGGCGGCGCGCCTGCAGGGCGCCCTGTCGCCGCGCGTCGAGGCGCGACTCGACGACCTGCTGGGCCATCCCGAGACCTGCCCGCACGGGAACCCGATCGATCTCGAGACCGCGCGCAGGCGACCCGCGGGGGTGCCGCTGTCGGATCTCGAGTCGGGCACCCGGGCGACGATCCTGCGGATCACCGAGGAGGCTGAGGAGGACCCGGGCCTGCTCTCGTACCTCGAGGCGCGGGCGCTGACGCCGGGCGCGCACGTGACGGTCCTCGCCCGCTCCGAGTCGCTCGACTCGCTCACGCTGGACGGACCGCGCGGCCGGGCGACCCTGGGGCTTCGACCGGCGTCGCTGATCCGCGTGCTGCCGGGCGAGGCCGACCCGGCGCTGTTCCACCGGGTGCCGGAGCGCGGCGGGGCCTGAACGGGCCGCTCCGGGCAGCGGGGACAACGCGGGCGCCGGCGCCGGCAGCGCCGGGCTGATCTGCCCCGCGCGGACCGTCCAGCCTGAGCGACTCCTACCCGAGACGGTGCACGTCGACTCCGCCATACCGCTGGTGGCGGTGCTACGTGGCGGGCTCGCGGCCCCTCGTGCGTGGCCGTTCTCCCCATACCGCTGGTGGCGGTGCGGCGGCCCAATTCGCGACGTTGCACCGCCGGGGGCGGTGCGGGGCGACTCGAGTCGCCGCAGGGGCCGGGGGGCACCGAACGAGGACCACCGCAGCCGCTGCTGCGCGAGCCCCTCCGCCGCAGCCGCTTCGCCGCCCGCCGCCCGCCCGCGCCGCCATTCTCGGGAGGCATCACTTGCGGCCCCAGGGCGCGAAGCGGGGGCAACGGGACGTCAGCCGATGCCGATCAGGCATCAATGGGCTCGCTGGGCTGCCTGCCGGGCGCCCTCAGGTCGAAAGTGATGCCTCGGGGGAATGGGCGGGGAGTCGTGGGCGCAGACGGGCGTCGTG
>JAJYGO010000115.1 GCA_021785115.1 Chloroflexota bacterium
CGAACCCGGGTGGTTGTGGCGAGCGTGGCCCTTGCCCGGCTCGAGGATGACCACGCCCGAGGTGAACCGGTCACAGCCCGTGGTCCGGATCTCGCTCAGCCACTTGATGGAGCCCCAGTCGAAGACCTGAGTCTCGACGTCGTCGGGGGTGATGAACCGAAGATCGCCAGCCATTGCCGCTTCCCTCGAACGTGACTGAATACAGCCATAATCGATCATCGATAGCGCCGTGGCAAGGCGAGCGCACTTGCGTTGCGGAATTGGGCTTGACGGGCGGCGCCCAGGTTTCTACCATCGGTAATCGATTATCGACCGTCACGGAGACGTCACCCTCCCGCCCGGAAACGCGATGTCCCCTCGCACCGGGTGCTCCGCCTAGAGCGCGATCCGCATCTTGGAGTCACCCTTGCCGAAGGCGCTCGTCGATCTCCTCACCGTCGTGCTCAACGGCGTCACCCTCGCCGCGCTCTACTTCGTTGTGGCCAGCGGCTTCACGCTCATCTTCGGCCTCATGCGCACGACCAACATGGCGCACGGCTCGTTGTACATGCTGGGCGCCTACGTGGGGGTCAGCGCCTATGACGCGACAGGCAACTGGCTGGCGGCGCTGGTGATCGGCTTCGCCGCCCTCGCGGTCGTGGGCGGGGCGATCCATGTCGGCCTGCTGTCGCGGATGGCGGGACAGGACCTCCGACAAGCCCTGGTCACCATCGGCCTCTCGATCATCATCGGCGACCTGCTATTGGCCAAGTACGGCGGGCTGACGTACCAGATCGCACCCCCGGCCTTCGCGGCAGGGTCGGTCGCCATCCCGTTCGTGGTGAACGGGACCTATTCGGCCTATCGGCTGTTCATGATCGGGGCCGCCGTGGCGGTCTATGGGTCGCTGTGGCTGGTCCTCAACCGCACCAGGATCGGCTGGTACATCCGCGCCGGCATCGACGACCGGGACATGCTGTCCGCCCTCGGCGTGAACGTCTCGCGGGTGTTCCTGTTCGTGTTCGCCCTCGGTGCAGGTCTGGCCGGCCTGTCGGGCGTGATCGGAGCGACAGCCCTCTCGATCTCGCCGAGTGAGGACGGTCGCTACCTGCTGAGCTCGCTGGTGGTCGTCATCGTGGGCGGGATGGGCAGCCTGGAGGGCGCCGTGATCGGAGCGCTGATCATCGGCCTCTCGGAGCAGATCGGCCTGTTCTACGCGCCGACGTACTCGATCTTCATCACCTTCGTGATCATGGCCGCGGTGCTCGCGATCCGGCCGCAGGGACTGCTGGGACGCCCTGCATGACCTGGGCCCGCAGCCAGCAGGGGATCACAACCCTGGCCATCGTCGCCCTGCTCCTGCTCTATCCGCAGGTCATGCCCAGGTTCTGGGTGCTCTCGATCGCGGCCAACTCGATGATCCTCGGGATCGCCGCCCTCAGCCTCGTATTCATGGCCGGGTACGGAGGGATGACCTCCCTGGCGCAGGCCGCACTGGCCGGGTTCGCCGCCTACATGCTTGCTCTGCTGAGCCTTGTGCCGAGCACGAACGCGACTGGGTCCGCCCTGGGGGCCGGCCTGCCCTCCATACCGGGGGCGCTCATCGCGATCGCCCTGGCGACGGCGCTTGGGGCCCTGTTCGGGGCCATCTCATCTCGCTCGTACGGCATCTACTTCCTGATGCTAACCCTGGCCTTGGCGGTCGGCTTCTACTACATCGTGCTGCAGAACTACGACGTGTTCGGTGGGCACATCGGCTTCGCCGGCATCGAGGGTCCCACCGGCCAGCCGCGCGAGGACCCGCCGACCTTTTACTACCTGTGCTTAGCAGTGTCCGCGGCGATCTATCTCGGCCTGCGCTACCTCGTGAGGTCGCAGCTGGGTCTGACGTTCCAGGGCATGCGGGACAACCCGCGGCGCATGGCCGCGCTGGGTTACCGAGTGGGTGCCCACCGCGTGGCGCTGTTCGGCATCGGCGGCTTCGTCGCCGGCATCTCCGGCGTCCTGGGGGCCTGGTACCGCGGCAACATCTCGCCCGGCATCCTAGACCTCAACCGGACCATCGAGGTCCTGATCGTCGCGGTCATCGGGGGCCTCGGCTACCCGATCGGCGCCTTCGTCGGAGCAGTCCTTTACACGCTGATCAAGGTGTTCGCCAGCAGCGTGACGATCGCAGGCTTCTCGTTCGACGAGCGGTTCAACACGCTCGTCGGCCTCGGTTTCGTGGTCATCGTCCTCGTCGCACCCAACGGCATCGTCGGCCTCGCCGATCGTGCCTACCGGGCGGTCACCCACCGCTCCGGGGCTCGGCGGCGTGCCGTCGATCCCCTCGCGGTCGAAGCGGGCCTCGTGCCCGCCCCCGTGGCCCAGCCGCCCGACGCCCCCGTGATCGCGGGCGACGACGTCCCGACCGGCAGCTAGAGCGCAGGAGGAGGAACCCGAACAGAGGCGAAGGAGGTCGCGTGGAGCCGCACCCGCTCTGCTTGGGTGCAGCCATCGCAGCGAGGAGGACTGATGTTCGGAGCTAGGACGGGCCGTGGGCTCGTTGGGCTGATGTTCGTAGCGTCGATCGCCGCCGCGGCATGCGGCGGGTCGGCTGCAGGCGACAAGATCATCAAGATAGGTGGACTCGCCACGCTCGAGGGCCCGTTCGCGGTGCCCGGCCAGGACGGGTTCCGCGGAATCGAGCAGGCCCTGTCCACGATGGGCAAGAAGCTCGACAACGGCAACTGGCAGTTCGACGGCTTCCAGGTTCAACTGCTGAAGGAGGGCTCCGACGCCACTCCGGCCGTTGCACTGGAGAAGGCCAAGAAGCTCATCGAGCAGAACAATGTAGACATCCTGATCGGCCCCCTCTCCGGTGACGAGGGCCTCGCGATCAAGGACTACGCCAAGACCGTCCCGGACAAGACGTTCGTGAACGGATCCTCCGCGGCCCAGGACACCACGTTCCGCGCGCCGGCCCCCAACTTCTTCCGCTTCTCCACCGACGGGGCGCAGTGGATGGCCGGCCTGGGCAAATACGCCTTCGACAAGAAGGGCTACAAGAACGTCGCCCTGGTGGCGGAGGACTACTCGTTCCCGTACACCCAGGTCGGCGGCTTCATGTACGAGTTCTGCGCGGCGGGCGGCCACGTCGTCCAGAAGAACTGGGTCCCGCTCGGCACCAAGGACTACTCGTCGGTCGTGTCCAACCTGCCGACCTCCGGCATCGACGCGATCTACGTGGCCCTCGGCGGCTCGGACGCGGTGAACTTCTTCACCCAGTACAACCAGGCCGGCGGCAAGGCCAAGTTCATCGGCGGCTCGATTACCGTGGACCAGAGCGTTCTCGCAACCAAGGGCGCCTTCCAGGACATCCTGGCCGGCACGATTGCCGCCGGTCCCACGGCCGACACCGCGACCGACAAGGCATGGCTCGACTACGTGGCCGAGTACCACAAGGAGTTCAAGGACGGCCTGCCCTTCCCGGGTCTGTTCGCCCTCAGCTACTACAACGAGACCGTCGGCGTGATCAAAGGCCTCCAGGCGGTCAAGGGTGACCTTAGCGGCAAGCAGGCCTCGTTCATGGCCGCCCTGGCGAAGGTCGAGTTCGACGGTCCGACAGGCCACGTCAAGCTCGATGCCAATCGCCAGGCAATCAGCTCCAACTATGTGACCGAAGTGCAGAAGGCCGCCGACGGCAGCCTCCAGAACAACGTCATCACCAAGGCTGACAACGTCGACCAGACCCTCGGTCTCGGCGCCAGCAGCCCCTACCTCGCCCAGCCCGTCAGCCGGGACTTCCCCGCCTGCCCGTGACCGATCGGATGGCAGCCGGAGCGCCCGTCCCCGCACTGCGCCTGCAGGGTGTGGGACGGCGCTTCGGCGCCCTCCAGGCGCTGCACGACGTCAGCATGGAGGTGGCCGCGGGCGAGCGTCGAGCGATCCTCGGTCCAAACGGGGCTGGCAAGACCACCCTGTTCAACGTGGTCGCAGGCGACTTCCCGCCCACCTCTGGCAGCGTCGAGCTGTTCGGGACGGACGTCACCCGCCTTGCCCCGTACGCACGCACGCGGCTCGGCGTCTGCCGCACGTACCAGACCTCACAGCTGTTCATGGGTCTGACCGTGGCCCAGAGCCTGTTCCTTGCCATCCGCGGTGCGAGCGGGGGAAGGTTCTCTCCGCTCCGCCCCAAGCCAGACGATCGCTCGCGGGTCCGCGCCGCCGAGATCGCCGAGGCGGTGGGCCTCGCGGCCGACCTCCAGACCGCCGTGGGCTCCCTGTCGCACGGCCAGCAGCGCCAGCTCGAGGTGGGCATGGCGCTCGCCGGGAGCCCGCGGCTGCTGATGCTCGACGAGCCGGCCGCCGGACTCTCGCGGGCCGAGCGCATCACCCTCACCGACCTGATCAAGCGCCTGCCGCGGGACATCACCGTCGTCATCGTCGAGCACGACATGGACGTCGCGCTCGCGGTGGCCGACCGCGTCACGGTGATGGCCGAGGGAACGCCACTCGTCGAAGGCGATCCCGAAGAGATCCAGAGCAACCGGACCGTCCAGGACATCTACCTGGGACACGCTGTGGGAGGGCGCCATGGCTGAGCCGCTGATCCCGCGGCCCGACGGTCCCGCCGAGTCCGCAGACCACCCCGAGCCGGCGGCGACCGCGCCCGTCCTGGAAATCTCGGGGCTTGACGTCCGCTACGGCCAGAGCCACGTCCTCCAGGGCGTGGACCTAATCGTCAATCGGCGTCCGCTCTCGCTCATCGGCCGCAACGGCATGGGCAAGTCCACGCTGTGCAACGCGATCACCGGCCTGGTGCCGGCGTTCGGCGGGTCGGTCAAGCTGCACGGCCACGAGTTGGTGGGGCTGAAGCCGCACGAGATCGCTCGGTCCGGCATCGGCTACGTGCCGCAGGGCCGCCGCGTGTTCGCCTCCCTGTCCGTGGAGGAGCACCTGCGCATGGTGGCGCGCCGCGGTGGCGGAGGCTGGACGATCAAGAAGATCTACGAGCTTTTCCCGTCGCTCCAGGCGCGCCGCCGCAATGGCGGCACCCAGCTGTCCGGCGGGGAGCAGCAGATGCTGGCCATAGCCCGCGCCCTGTTGCTCAATCCCCGGCTCCTGATCATGGACGAGCCGTCCGAGGGCCTGGCGCCGATCGTCGTCGAGCACATGATCGGGACGCTCCACAACCTGGCCCGCGAGGGCGTCGCGCTGCTCCTCGTCGAGCAGAACCTGGGCGTCGCGACCTCCGTGTCGGAGCGCATCGCGATCATGGTCACGGGCACGATCGCCCTCGAGACGACGTCGGCCGAGCTGGCCAGCGACGAGGCCACCCAGCGCCGGTACCTCGGGGTCAGCACGCACATCGAGCGCATCGACACTCCAGCCGCACCGGCCCCGAGCACCTAGGAGGCATCCCTCATGGCGAGCGTCGTCCTCCTCGGCACCCTGGACACGAAGGGTCCCGAGTACGAGTTCCTGCGCGACCGCGTCCGCGAAAGTGGCTGCGACGTCCTCGTGGTCGATGCCGGCGTGATGAGCGACTCGAGCAGTGCGGACATCACGGCGGACCAGGTTGCCGCCGCCGCCGGCGAGGACCGCGCGGCGCTTGCCGCTGCCCACGACCGGGGCCCCGCCGTAGCCGCCATGACGCGGGGCGCGACCGAGGTCGTCAAGCGCCTCCACGCCGAGGGAAGGCTGCACGGCATCCTGAGCATCGGCGGCTCGGGGGGATCGTCGATCGCAGCGGCGGCTATGCAGGCGCTGCCCGTGGGCGTGCCCAAGCTGATCGTGTCCACCATGGCCTCGGGCGACACCAGGCCGTACGTCGGCACTTCGGACATCGCGATGCTGTATTCCGTGGTTGACATCGCCGGCATCAACGGCGTGTCGGAGAAGATCCTGACCAACGCCGCCGCCGCCATCGCCGGCATGGCCCGCGTCACCGACGGCTTCGTCTCCCGAATCCCCAAGAAGCCCCTGATCGGCGCCACGATGTTCGGCGTGACCACCCCCTGCGTGACGACCGCCCGCGAGCGGCTCGAGGCGCTGGGCTACGAGGTCCTGGTTTTCCACGCCACGGGTTCTGGCGGCCGATCCATGGAAGCCCTCATGCAGGCGGGCTTCATCACCGGCGTGCTCGACGCCACCACCACCGAGCTCGTAGACGAACTGGTGGGCGGCGTCCTGTCCGCGGGTCCGGACCGGCTCGAGATGGCGGGCGCCCTCGGTATCCCGCAAGTCGTGTCGCTCGGTGCCCTCGACATGTGCAACTTCGGCCCCCGCGACACCGTGCCTGCGCAGTTCAGCGAGCGCAACCTGTACGTCCACAACGCCACGGTGACGCTGATGCGGACCACTGAGGAGGAGTGCGCCGAGCTCGGGCGGACGATCGCCCGCAAGCTCAACGCGGCCCGCGGACCCCTGACCGTCTTCATTCCGCTTGGTGGCGTCTCGATGATTGCGACCCCGGGCGGGCCGTTCTACGACCCTGCCGCGGACGTCGCGCTGGTGCGCGAGCTGAAGGGGGGCCTGCGCCCCGACATCGAACTGGTCGAGATGGCGACTGACATCAACGATCCCGCCTTCGCGACGGCCATGGCCGACAAGCTCGACGCGCACTACCGCGCCTGGGCGGCGAAGCAAGCATAGGGACAAGGAGGTCCTAAACATGAACGGGCAGCAGGCGCTCGCACGGCTCCGTCGGACGGTGGACCAGGGCGGCGTGATCATGGGCGCCGGCGCCGGCACGGGCCTGTCGGCGAAGTGCGCCGAGGCAGGCGGAGCCGACCTCATCATCATCTACAACTCGGGCCGCTACCGGATGGCCGGCCGCGGCTCCCTCGCCGGCTGCATGCCCTACGGGGACGCAAACGCGATCGTGATGGAGATGGCGGGCGAGGTCCTCCCGGTCGTTCGCGAGACCCCGGTTCTCGCAGGCGTCTGCGGCACCGACCCATTCCGGCTCATGCCGGTCTTTCTCGAGGAGGTCAAGCGCGTCGGCTTCTCAGGTGTGCAGAACTTCCCGACGGTTGGCCTGTGCGACGGGCAGTTCCGCCAGAACCTCGAAGAGACCGGGATGGGCTTCGGCCTCGAGGTCGACATGATCGGGCAGGCCCACGAAGCCGGCCTGCTCACCACCCCCTACGTGTTCGACACCGAGCAGGCGGCCGCGATGGCCAAGGCCGGCGCCGACGTCGTCGTCGCCCATATGGGCCTCACCACGAAGGGCGCGATCGGCGCCACGACCGCGCTCACAATCGAGGCCTCGGCCGAGCGCGTGCAGGCCATCCGCGACGCCGCCGTCGCGGTCAACCCGGACATCCTGGTGCTGTGCCATGGTGGCCCCATCGCCGAGCCCGAGGACGCGGAGTACGTCCTCACGCACACCACCGGCGTCGCCGGGTTCTTCGGAGCGTCCTCGATGGAGCGCCTGCCCACCGAGGTCGCGATCACCGAGAACATGAAGCGGTTCAAGAGGATCGCCAAGGCGTCCTAGCCCGCATGCCACGCAGTTCCGGCCTAGCGCCGGCCAACGGAGGAAGCGCACCGTGCCGCTGAAGGAAGAGGTCCTTGGCCAGTTCCTCGGGGACGAGTCGTTCCCGATCGAGTGGACGTCCGAGACCGAGAAGCTCCTGTTCTGGGTCTTCGACGATCTCCACTGCCCCAAGCCGCTGAGCCCGATGTACGAGGACATCGGTGGGTGGTGGCTCTCCTGCGACCACATGTTCCGCCGTTTCGGCACGCCGTTCGCGACGGACTGGATCTACAAGAACATCAACGGGTATCTCTACACGGCCGCCATCCCGGCCGAGAAGGGCCTCGTCGTCGACACCCAGGAGTACAACCTGCGGACGAACCCAATCGTCCCCGAGGACGACGAGTACGTCGGCAAGATCGGCGCCTACCTGGGCCTCGTGCTGCCGGTCTACGGCAGCAACTTCACTTTCTGGTGGCGGACCCGCTTCGTCCCCGAGATGCAGCGGAACTTCGACTATATCGAGAGCATGCTCGACCGCAAGGCCGACCTGACACTTGCCGACCTGGCAGTCCTCCTTGAGGACTCCATTGACATGCACGACCGCCACTGGAAGATCCACTGGATGCTGAACTTCGCGCAGCTCAGCGCGACGCTCAACCTCAAGGC
>JAJYGO010000066.1 GCA_021785115.1 Chloroflexota bacterium
CCAGCGCGATCCGACCGCGCCGATGGCGATGCCTCCGGCGAGGCTCCCGACGCCGATCAACAGATCGATCGCGGCGTAGCTCTGGGGGTACGGGATGACCGTCCCGTCGAGGACGTCGCGTGCGTAGACGACGCTCAGCGCGACGGTGGCGCCGGCGGCCAGCTGGGCGATCCCGCTGATGATCGTGTTCTGGAGGAGCGGCGCGTCCGCCCGCAGGAAGCGCCACGCCGCCCCGATCTCACCCAGGTAGCGGTCGAGCGTGCCCGCCACCGCGGGGCCGGCCGCGCGGACGACGGGCGGGATCGTGAGCGACGCGATCAGCAGGGCACTCACGAGGTACGAGGCGGCGTCGAACCAGAAGGCGAGAGTCAGCGCGCTCCCGAGGAACGCGACGAACAGGCCGGCGAGGGGATAGCCGGCCAGGTCCCCGATCGTCTCCGCCGTGTACATGGCCGCGTTCGCCGGCGTCAGATCCTCGGCGCGGACGATCCGCGGGATGACGGCGGATCGGGCAGGACGGAAGAAGATGCTGACGGTCGTGACGGCGAACACGATCGGGTAGACGAGCAGGATGGTGTGCTCCGCGGCCAGCGGGATGAGCAGGACAAGACCCGCGCGTGCGAGGTCGCTCGCGACCATCACCCGTCGCTGGTCCCACCGGTCGACGAACGCGCCCGCAAATGGGCCGAACAGCAGGTTCGGCAACGTCGCCGCCAGGAACGTCAGGCCGACGTCGAGCGTGGATCCGGTGATCGACAGGACGAGCACGCCCAGCGCGATCTGGTTCAGGCGGTCACCGAGGAGGCTGATCGTCTGCCCGATCCACAGCGCCGAGAAACGGGCGTCCAGTGCGAGGCGGACGTACGGGTGCGTCGCGAAGCGCGCGCGGACCCCGTGGCTCGGGCGCGCGGGGAGCGGCAGCGCCGGGACGCGGCCCGTGGCGGACGCACCGAAGGCCGGCGCAGGCGTGGCGACCGCCGGCGCGACGATCGCGGCCGCCGTGGAAACGGCCGCCGCCGCCGCCATCGCGATCGCGGGTTCCGGCGTGGCCGGCGAAGCGGGAGTTCCGGCGGGCTTGTGCGTCTCCCCAGGCTCGAGTGGTGCGAGAGGCCGCGGCAGCACGTCCGGCTGGAACGCGACGCCGCTCGTGGGGCCGCCAAGGAGCACGGGACGCGACAGGACGGCCGCCGCGGACCGTGCCTGGAGCTCCCCCCACTGCCGCTCGCGAAGGTCTCCCGGTCGGGCTCCAGGCCACGAGACGCTCGTCCTGTCCGCGCCCGGCGGCATTCCGGAGCGGCCGAAGCCCGCGTCCGAAGCCCGCGTCATCGACGCGAACCCGGATCCGGCGGGGACCGGGGGAAGCCCACCCGCCAGCTCGGCACCCGACGGCGCGATCTCCGCTCCGAGCGCCTCCTCCTCCGCTGCCACCGTTTCCTGCTCGGGTGCGACCAGGGTCGCGAAGACGTACCAGGCCAGCCCGGCGGCGATGAACGCGTCGCCGATGCTCATCACGTTCGTCAGGATCGGGATGGGGATCGGGATGAGGTCGCCGAACGGGCCGCCGCGGACCAGGAACTCACCGCCGAGCTCCGCCGGCAGCAGCCGGTGGAAGGAGACCGCGAGATCCGCCGACGTCATCCCGACGAGCTGGAGCGCCGGCGGCCACACCGGCATCCACCCGCCGTTCAGGACGATCGCCAGGCCGTTCGCGACGACCCCGGCGGAGGCGACGATCAGCCCGGGCTGGCCGCGGTTCGCGTACAGGATCGCGCCGACGCTGGCGAACGTGAGCGCGTAGATAGGGAGGCGGAAGTCGGCCACCGGAGAGATGCCATAGCGGATCGCGGCCTCCGTCCCGTATCGGAGAAGGATCGCGCCGAACAGAAAGGCACCGTACCGAAGCTGGATCCGGCCCAGGTTCTCGATCCGGCCACCGGCCAGCAGGCCGAGCGCGAACGCGATGACGACCGCGACGATCACGTCTCAGGTGCCGCTGACGTCGAAGCGCCCGCTGACGGCTCTGTCACCGGCGCCGCGACGCGGGGACGCACGGCCGGACCGCACTGTGCGGTCAGCGGGCATCGGCAGCCGAATGGTCGCCCGCGTGTCCCGCGGCGCGAGCCCTTGCCGCAAGGCGTGCGACCAGCGGGGGGAGCGAGGCTTCTGTTGATGGTTTGCCGGGATCCGCCACGCCGGCCATGCGGTCGGTGCGGGTGAACGCCTCGAGGACGTCCGGATCGAACTGGATGCCCGCGTACTTGCGCAGCTCGGCCAGCGCCTGCTCCGGCGTGAGCGGCCGCATCCGGTATGGCCGCATCGCGGTCATCGCCTCGAAGGCGTCGGCGACGTGGAGGATCCGGGCGAGCTTCGGGATCGCCTCGCCGACGAGGTGATCCGGGTATCCCGACCCGTTGTACCACTCGTGGTGGTGAAGGATGATCGGCAGCTCGGGCTGGAGGCGCTCGACCGGCTTGATGATGTCGTAACCCAGCACCGGGTGCAGGTTCATCTTGATCCGTTCGTCGCGGGTGAGCTTGTCCTGCTTCAGCAGCACGTCGTCGCGGACGCCGATCTTCCCGATGTCGTGCAGGAGACCGCCCCACTCCAGCGCCTCCAGCTCCGCCTCACTGCAGCGCATCACGCGTCCGATCTCGACGGCGATCGCCTGGACGTTTTCCGAGTGGTGCGCCGTGAACGGGTCCCGCTTGTCGATGGCCGAGGCCAGGGCCCGGACGGTCTGGGTGAACATGTCGCGGAGCTGGACGGTCGCCTGGTACGCGGCCCGCGTCGAGTACAACGGCAACGCGAACAGGACGACGCCCCACCACTCGATCGACCAGACGACCGCGATGAGCCACGCCAGCGGCGTCATCCCGAGGAGGTTTCCGGCGACCAGACGCAGGTCGCCAGTGAGCACCGCCGTGGGGGCGACCCTGTCTCTGAGGATGACAACCGCCGAGGCCAACCCTGCGTTGAAGACAAAGAACACGAGTCCTGCTACACCCACGGCCACTAGTGATCGCGGCGTGGCGTCGAATCGCGCCCCGTTCACCGCCTGGAAGACCAAAGCCGCGACAACAGCGGGGATCGCGATCTCGGCGTGGTTGTAGAGGGTGCCGTACCAAGGGATCCGCCCACGGATCTCGCGCCACTCAGTCGTGCCAATGGTGGCGACGACGGCAGCCGCCGCCGGACCGCCCACTGCAGAAGCGGCGAGTATCGGCCCTGTGACGACGCTGACGACAGCACCCCTCGGCATCCGGACGGGGAATGCCTGCGCGAGCAGCGCCAGAGCGGTCCAGTAGCCGACCCCCATCCAGCCCCGCACTGAGGACGGCAGAGGCCAAAGGATCAACGCGGAGAACACAACAATGATGGCCGTCGTAACGACGGCCATCACTAGCACCTTCAGCGATCTAGACAATTGCTGCGGCTTTCGCTAGGAGGACGCCCAGTGGGACGGTGCTGAGCGTCGCCGAGTTGAGCCACTCAAAACGGACGGACGCCAGCGCCTCCAGCAATGATGATGGCGAGCAGTGTCAAGAGCGAAACGGCTCGCAGCGCAAGCTGACCTCGCATCCGGGATCGCCTCAGTGGAGAGAACCTAGTCGCCTAATCGCTGCTCTACCAGGACTTGATTGCCATAGCCTGCCACCTACGCTCGTTGGCGGCCCTCGCGTCCTGAAGACACGAAAACCGACCGGACGTTGCCGTCGGTCGGTTGCACTACTCGCTCAGCACTCACCCAAAGTGCCCAATTCAGGTGAGGCTTCAGCGCGTTCCGAGCGTCTTGACATCTGCCTCGGAGTACCGAAGTACCAAGAGGTGCCCGGACTATAGGAGGCCGCGCTCAAGAGGGTCAATACGCATCATTGCCTAGCCGCGCCGACGATCTCCTCAAGCGAGGGTGGCTCGACCCCCAACGCCGTCCTTTGAGTGACCGCGTAATGCGCGTACTGCTCGGCTGCAGCGGACCTCGCGCCAAGCGCCCCGTACAGCCAGATCAACTCTCGCTCCAGGTAGTCGGCATCCGAATCGACTCGAAGGACGGCGACCGCGACATCAGCGGCCTCGACTAGCCGATTCGCCTGGATGAGGAGCCCCACGACTGTCTCCGCGAGGTGCAAGTACTGCCCGTGCAGCAACTCCCGCCAGCTCGCCGCCCACTCCTCGTACTCGAACTCGGGTGCAAACCGGCCTCGATAGAGCTTCAGTGCCTCGATGGCGACGTTCAGATCCTCGAGTCGGGAGAGGACCGCGCTCGCTCGGTCGTGCCACCGGACGCTCTCTGCCTCGACGAGCTCCTGATCAAGCCAAACCACGTCAGACTCGAAATGGACGTACTGCGCCGAAAGGTCATCGTCGTAACCAGGCTCGATCTCGCGGCGAAGGAAGTACAGCGTCTGATTCAGAGAGTTCAGCGCGGCTGCGGGGTCCGTCTCTGGCCACAGGGCGTCCAGCACCTGATCGCGGGCAGCCAAGTGCCCCTTGCGTGTGAGGAGATAGCAGAGGAGGCCCGCTGCTCGACGTCGTATCGTCGTGACGTCGACGCGCCTCGCTCCCACCATGAAGCTGGACTGACCCAAGTCTCTGACGATCATCCTCGGGCTACGACGTCTGGCAAGGGCGCGGCCGAGGTCCGACCCCCTGAGCACCTTGACTTTGCCGCGCGTCAGCGATCGCAACAGCCCAACATCCGAGAGTTCCCCGTACTCGTCGAGAAGTGCGGCCGCCTGGAGCAGAGCCGGATGGTTGTGTGCCGACAGCAGCGATCGCAGCAGGGGAAGCCAGCGTGCCGGCCACGCCTCGACGGAATCGCGCAGACCGTCAGGCAGGTCGCCGAACTTGTCGAGGTTGGCCGCGAGCGCATCCGCCACCCACAGTACGTCCATCGATGACGCTCTCGAGACGGAGTCAGAGAGTTGGCGCGCGTCCCCTTGCGCGACCGCGTTCAACAGCCGGAGACGGCCCTCGAGGAGGCGCGCTCGTTGTCGAGACACGAGCGCGTCGCCCTCACTGATCCATCGCATCGCCGCTGACGGCGCACGCCTCGCGAGCTCAATCTCGGCGCGGAGCTCCAGCCATAGCGCCCACGAGCACGTTTCTGGCGCCACAGAATCCCGATAACTCGCACCAAGTCTCTCGACCGCCTCGTCAAAGCGGCCAGCGGCAAGGTCGGCTCGGGTGTCCGCGAACATAGCGGCGAACTGGTTAGTGGCGGCATCCGCGGCCGGGTGGTCCCTACCCTTCCGAAGCCATCCCGAGGCTTCCGCCCAGGCACCCAAAGCAGGGAACAGGAACGCGGACGCCTGAAACCACTGCTCGACGGCCCCGAAGCTTGAGCCGTCGAGGGCCGCAGCGAGATGGCGTCTCGCCTCGACCGTATCCCCGCGCTCCAAGTAGGCCCAAGCGATCACCAGCTCAGCTGCGTAGGTCTCTTCAACACGGGCGGGGATGGCAGAGAACAGGGCCAGCGAGCGACTGCCGTGGTCAAGTGCTTGATCGAAGTCCCCCATCATCAGACATGTGAACGCCAGGTTGTAGTGGCTGATGCCGGCATAGAAGGGGAGACCGCTCGCCTCATGCGAAGCAGCCAAGGGCTCGAGCGTATCGATGAGATCCTGGAGATTCCCAGATGTAGTGCTGGCCGTGGTAACGAGGATCCCTCGCGCGATCGCCTTGACGTCGGAAGGGACTGACGGGTCGGCGAGCAGCAATCGGACCTTCGGTTCGGTCCGCTCCATGAGCCCGAGCCACCCGTTCGCGTGGACCAGGCCTAGGACGACGAGTCCGCGCGATTGCCCATCGAGGTCGGCGAGGTTGAATCGTTCGAGCCGGGCCAGACCCTCCCGGATTCGGCCGGCGTAGATGTCCTCGCGCGCCAGGATCACCGCGATCCGGGCGTCGTCGTCCGAGGCACGCAGCGTGCGCGCCAGGCTCGCGCCCTCGCCCCACTGCCCCGAACCCAGGACCTTCGCGACGTTCGCCAGGAGCACGCGCAGCGCATCGGCCTCGTGGTCGGCCTTGATGTAGTGCCGGCACGACGTCAGCCAGTCCGACGCCTCCGCGGCCTGTGCGACCCGCAGGTGCATCCCGCGCAGTTCGTCGGGGGTCACGAGCTGCTGCAGGCGCCGCTCGAGGAACTCCCGCATCAGCGGGTGGTAGCGGCGGCTGCTGCTGAGGTTCGAGTGCCGCGCCATCAGGCCGGCCTGGTAGCCGACGTTCGCCCAAGCCTGGACCTCGTCGGCGGCTGGCGGCGGGTCATCGGCGGCGAAGATCGCCGTCGCCAGCTCGATCCGGACGTCGTCGAGGATCGACGTGTACGTGAGGAACCGCTGGATCTCGGGCGCGAGCTCGTTCATGACCTCTTCGGCGAGATAGTCGTAGAGGTCGCCCTCGGCGCCGCTGATCCGTCGCACGAACGCCCGGACGTCGCGTGGCGACCGGCCGCGGATCGACGAGTGGAGCAACTGGAGGCCGGCTGCCCACCCTTCGGTGCGTTCCTCGACCTGGCGCAGTACCTCCGTCTCGAGCGGCTGGTGGTAGATGTCGCGGAACAGCCGCTCGGTCTCATCGGTCGAGAACCGCAGGTCGTCCGCGCCCAGTCGAGGCGCCTCTCCCTGCGCAACCAGTCGGCCGAGCGCGAGCTTCGGAGGCCGCCGCGACAGGAGCACGAACGACATGCGGTCTGGGGCATCCGCCAGCAGTCGGGTGACGAGCGCGCGGGCACGCGGGTCGTCGTCGATGACGTGGTAGTCGTCGAGGATCAGCATCGTGGAGCGATCGCCGAGCGCCGACAGTTCGGCGACCAGCGTCGAGACGACGAGGTCGGTCGTGGGCTGGGCGGTCAGCACGTCGCTCAGCAGCCCGAGGGTCCTCGCGCCGAAACCCGGCTCGATCTCCCGGACCGCCGCGACGACGTAGTTCACGAACGACACCGGGTCGCAGTCGCCGGGATCGAGCCGGTACCAGAGGCATGGCATCGGCGCCCGGCGGGAGAAATCGGTCAGCAGCGTGGTCTTGCCGAAGCCCGTCTCGGCGGCGACCGTGATGCAGCGGCGGTGGGCATGCCGCTCGAGCCAGTCAAGCAATCGGTCGCGGGACAGCGTCGCGTCGCGGAGCGGCGGAGGCGTGACCTTCGCCCGGGAGACTGGATACGGTTCCACGGTGCGTTCGCCGGCGGACGGCAGGAGGGGGCGCGCGGCAGTCGGGATCGCCATGACCGGCACGAGACGCGGGCGACCGAACTCGACGCCCGGCCTCCGGGGCGCGGGCACCAGAGTCGAGTCGATCTGCCGATCCCCCCGACTCGCCTCCTCGACGAACCCCGGCCCGCCCGGGCCGTCACGGAACCCCGCGCTGCTCGCCTCGTCCCCGAACGCGCGGACGGGCAGGCGAACAGCGACGGCCGATTGGGACGGCGACTCGCGCGGCGGCTCTCGGTCGGGCATGCCGCGCAGTGTGCCGACGCGGCCTCAACTCCGGCTTATCTGCTCGCGACGCTCACCTCCCCGGCCTCCGGCTGCGCCCCCAGGCGTGTCACCCCTCATATTCGAAGTGGATCTTCAGGTCGACCCGGTACTCCTTGATCTCGCCGTTCTCGACGAGCGCAGTCGATTTCACGACCTCGACCATCCGGATGTTGCGGACGGTGCGGGCGGCTGTCGCGACTGCCTGCCGTGCGGCATCGCTCCACGACCGCGGGGACGTCCCGACCATCTCCCGAACGATGAACACTCCCATCCTCGTCCCCCCATCCTCGGCTGTTCGCCGCTGTCCGGTTGACCGTCGCGATCGGTACGCAGGTGCCGATCGGCGGCTGGATCCTCTCCCGGTGAATCGTGGAGGCCGGCTCGAAGCCGGCCTCACAACGCGCCTGATGTTCCCGATGCGGCCCGCGGTCGCGTCGATCAGGCCGACGTCCCGGCTCCCGCGCGGACCTTGTCGAAGCAGGAACTGCAGTACACGGGACGATCATTCCGCGGCGCGAAGGGCACCACTGCCTGACCGCCGCACATCGCGCAGATCGCGGCGTGATACTCGCGCGGCGCTCCCGACGCACGAGCGTTCCGGGCTGCCTGCCGGCAGCTTGGGCACCGCTG
>JAJYGO010000069.1 GCA_021785115.1 Chloroflexota bacterium
GCGTGTGGCGCATCAGGGGCCGTCCGTAGCGGCGAGTCCGGCTGCGGTCGCCTCGGTCCCGGCGCGCGCCCTCCCAATAGCGGGCAGGCCATGTGGCCCTATCCGATGGGGTGGTCCGCTCCTATCTTCTCGTGCACGCGGGGGGTGTTGACGCGCGGCCTGTGCCCTGGCCGTCGAGACCGCGTCGAGCCAATGGCGGGACCGACCCGTGTGCGAAGCGTCCCAGGAGGCTTCGATGCGCAGGTCCGTTCGGCTCGCCGCAGTCTCGACCGCGCTGCTTCTGCTGATTCCCGTAGCGACAGCGCAGGCGAGTCCGGGGCAGAGCGTGTACTTCGACGTCCACACCTACATCCCTGCGGGCGGAGGCGGGCACGGTCCCTTCACCGCCACGGGCCAAGCCGTGGAAGACGGTCTCGTCTGCGCTTCGGGGACCACACAGGACGTCAGCCTCACCGTGGCCGGAAACGGGCCCAAGAGCCGAGTCAACTACCAGGTGCTGAAGTCGTTCACCTGCGACGACGGCACAGGCATCTTCACTCTCAAGCTCCAGGTGCGGTCCGACCCTGATCGCGGCGGCACGTACTCCTGGACCGTCAGCGGCGGAACGGGTGACTACCTGAAGCTGCAGGGCTCGGGTACTGGCTATGGAGAGCCGTCTGAGGCCGGCAGCGACTACCAGGTGCACGACGTTCTGGCGGGCACCCTGCACTAGAAAGCGGCCGCCTCGACGACCACCGACTTCAGCACGACTCTGCCCGTGACGTTCGCGGTGAGCGATGAGGCCCGATCCACCCGGGCCGGGCCCGGGTGGACATGGACGGGCTCTTCCGCGGACACGCCCGGACAGCGTGTGCGCCAACGGCACGCTGGGTGTCCACTTGCCGCCGTCGTGACCGTCGGGCTCGGGGCCGCCTCGATCGGCCTCGTCGTTGTCATTGAGACCTCCGGCGCGCCGGCCACGTCGATCGACCCCTTCGCGATCCGGGTCACGGTTCTCGCGGTCAGCTGCCTGGCGGTTGCCTCCGCGGTCCTGGTTCAGCGGCGTCCGGACGGCACGACGAGCGTCTCGCTCGCCGGCAAGCGCGTGCTGTCCGGCGTAGTGCTGGCGGTCATCCCGCAGTACGTCGCCGCGCTCTACACGATGTTCGTCGTCAACCCGTTCTGACGGCGGACCCGAGCGGCGCCGCGTGATCCACCACCACCGCCGCCAGACGCGGCCCTGTGAAGGTCCGGCCCCACTGGCTGAAGGGAGCATTGCCGCCGCGATGGAGGCCCCCGCCCGACAGCTCGGCGGCGAGTGCCGCGACGACTCGCTCCGTGCCGCCGTAGGCGATCGGCGGCACCGGCACCATCGGCCCGACGAGCAGCGCGATCCGGAGCGGACGGGCCGCCTCGATCGAGCGGACGCTGTCGGCCGGGCGTTCGGCCATCGCGCATCCCCCCTTCGCGATCATCGGAGCTCGCTCTCCGATCAGGACGCTCGCTTCAGCAGGTACGGCAGCAGGCGCGCGACGAGGTCGGGCTTCGGGAGCGCGCCGACGATGCGGTCGACGGTTCGACCGTCGCGAAGCACGACCAGCGTCGGGATGCGGCGCGCGTCGAGTGCCTGCGCGAGCCGCGGGTTCTCGTCGACGTTCACCTTCACGATCTTGAGGCGGCCCGCGTACTCACGGGCAAGGGCCTCCAGGATCGGCGCGACGAAGCGGCATGGGCCGCACCAGGGCGCCCAGAGGTCGACGAGCACGGCGACGGCGGCGCGCGACTCGACCTCGAACGTGTCGTCGGTGGCGCTGACGAGCCAGGGCAGGGCGGCGCCGCACTTCCCGCAGTGCGGCGCGCCCCGCTCGCTCGGGCGGATGCGGTTCTTCGCCCCGCACGACGCGCACACGAGCGTGGAGACCGGGCGCGACTCGACGGGTCCGGCCGCGCCGGGCTGCGGCCCCGCGACCATCACCACCACCCCGTGTCGATCCAGCCGGAGCGCGCGAGCGCCGAGTCGAGCTCGGCGAGCGAGGGCTCGACGAGCAGCTGGCCGCCCACCGACACCGTCGGATGGCTCACGTAGCCGCCGGTGAGCCAGGCCACGTCACGCGCCGCGCCGGGCTCGAGCTCGAGGTCGACCCAGCGGTAGGGGACCCCGAGCCGGTCGAGGTGACGGCGCACCATCTGCGAGGCGGCGCACCAGCGAGTGCCGTAGACGACGACGGGCGCGGGCGCCGGAGCGTGCCGGACGCCATACCCGGACGCGGGATGAAGCATCGTGTCAGCCCTCCACCCCGGCGAGCGTCTGCTCGAGCCGCCGGTCGCCGTTCGCACGCTCGTCGCCGGACTTCGCCGGAACCGGCCTGCCCGTGATCTCGGCGAGGCAGTCGAACAGCTCGTAGATGTCGGGGATGCGATCGAGCTGCGGCGAGATGTGGGCGTAGCGGATGACGCCGTCCCCGTCGATCACGTACAGCGCACGTTCGCTGAAGCCGTCCTTGGCTCGATACGCGTGGTATCGCCGCGAGACCGCGCCCTTCGGCTCGAAGTCGGACAGCAGCGGGAACGTGATGCCGCGCACGGCAGCCCACGCCCCGTGGCTGTAGATCGAGTCGACGGACACCCCGATCACCTGCGCGCCGAACCGCTCGAACTCCGCCTTTTCCGCTTCATACAGCGACAGCTGATCCGAGCACGTCGGACTCCAGTCGAGCGGGTAGAACGCGAGCACGACAGGGCGGCCGCGGAAGTCGCTCAGCGAGACCTCGGTGTCGTTCGCGTCGCGCAGCGTGAAGTCGGGGGCCGTCGTCCGCAGCGAGAGTGGCTCGTTCTCGGCCGTGCCGCCCATCGACGGGGCGAGCCGGTAGAGGTTGGCGACGTCGACGGGCGCCTTCTCCGCCGGCGCGCCCGCGCGCTGGGTCGGGGCGATCGTCCGCCAGACCTCCTGGATCATGCCGTGCAGGATCGACACGGCGTCCTTCTGGGGCGATTCAGGCAGCTGGCCCGCGAGCCGCTCGAAACGCTGCTCGAGCTCGGCCAGCCGTCCGGGCAATGACTGACCTGCCATCTGTTGTCACCTCCTTCGGCGACCGGGCGTAACGCCGCCGCGCCCGGGCGCCATGACCGTTCGATGTGTCGGACCGCCTGTGCCGCGTGCTGACGGCCGCGAGGCAGCCCGCGCTGCAGCCGATCCTCGCGCGAGGCGAGCGCCAACCCGACGCCCGCGATCGCCGCGACCACGGCGAGCGCGACGAGCCAGCCGGGCAGCGCGACGCGGACCGCGGCGTCGAGCGACGCCTTCCGTCTGACCCGCGGGCGGGTGGCCGGCGGGGCTTTCGTGCACGTCCGAGAGTCTAACCTCTTGACACGCAACGAGTCAAGATGCTATACACGATGCGCACCGTGCTCATGGTGCGGCACAACAGGAAGGAGGTGTTGTCGAGATGGCGAACAGGAGCCTTGCTCCGATGTTCAACGACTTCGTGACGTTGCGCGACGCGATGGACCGGCTCTTCGAGCAGAGCTTCGTCGACCCGGCGCGGCTCCTTTCCGCGGCCGGCTCCGGCATGGCGATGCCGCTCGAGGTGTACGAGACGCCCGACGACGTCGTCGTCAAGGCGCTCGTGCCGGGGATCTCGCCTGAGAGCCTCGACATCGCGTACCAGCAGGGGACCCTCACGCTGAAGGCGAAGACCGAGGCGCCGCAGGCCGAGAAGGGCTGGACCTGGTACGTCCGGGAGATCGGCTACGGCGAAGTGACGCGCTCGATCAGCCTGCCCGTCGAGATCGACGTGGACCGTGTCGGCACGGCCTTCGCGAACGGGGTCCTGACGCTCCACCTGCCGAAGGCCGAGGCGGCGCGCCCGAAGCAGATCAAGGTCGGCGGGAGCGACGAGGCGAGGCAGATCGGCGCAGGCGTCCAGGGCTGATCCGCGGAGTGGGATCAGCGTCTCGACTCACCGGGATGCACCCCCAGACGCTGCGCAAGTACGAGCGGGCGGGCTTCCTGCGGCCCGCCCGCGACGGCCACCAGCGGTTCTACTCCGCGTCGGACCTCGACCGACTCCGCCGCATCCGCTACCTGGTGGAGGACCGCGGGCTCAACATGGCCGGCGTCGAGATGACGCTCTCGATGACCGACCGACTCGACACGATCGACGACGACATGACCGCTGGCGAGGTCCGCGACACGATCGCGGACGCGCTGCGGCAGACGACCGAGGCTCGGGCACGCCTGGGCAGCTGAACGGCGCCGGGCGCCGTCAGTTTGCATGCCGTCCCGGCCCTCCAATGCCGACTTCGCGTGCCCCACGGGCGCGCGGGCTGATCGTATTGAGCAGCGACGCCCGACCGGACCGGCCCCTACGGAATGCGTACCCGGACGGCCCGGACTTCCGTTGACTGCGCGCACCCCGCGCATGCCGTCACCCTGTACGCGATGTCTCCATCCGCGATGCGCGGGCCGCGGTTCGCCGTCGCCGACCCGACCATCTCCTCCCGCCCGACCTCGTTGATCGTGCGCAGGCGCGTTGCGCTCCTGACCATGGGGGGACCGGAGGCTGGTCCATCGGTACGAGGCCGGAGCCACGCGTGACGGGCCATCCTATCGGACTGCCGGCCCCGGGATGGCACACGGGCCGGCCACCAACGTGGACGGTACCGCGCGCATGAGCGATCAGGACGACGGTCTCGGCAAGTCCGGCAAGTCCGGCAAGTCCGGGAAGTCCGGGAAGTCCGGGAAGTCCGAAGAGTCCGGCACCTTCGCCATGCGTGCCCCGCGGAGGCGTGGGCGCCGGGTCACGCTCGAGGCCATCGAGTCCGTCGCCGGCATCGGTTCGTACGCGTTGGACGTGCGGACCGGTCGGTGGACGAGCTCACGCGGGCTCGACGCACTCCTTGGCATCCATGGCCGATTCCAGCGGACGGTGGAGGGCTGGCTGTCGCTCATCCATCCCGATGACCGGGCGGCCATGGCCGCGTACCTTGACGAGGACGTGCTCGGGCTGGGACAGCCCTTCGACCGCCAGTACCGCATCGTGCGGGCTGACACGGGCGAGGAGCGCTGGGTGCACGGCCGGGGATCGCTCGAACTGGACGAAGCGGGCCGCCCTCTGTGGATGTTGGGCACGATCACCGATGTCACGGAGCAGCAACGTGCGCGCGCGGCCCTCGCCGCCTCCGAGCAGCGCTACACAGCGATCGTCGAGGGGCCAGCCGGGGCGATCATCCTCGCGGACGCCGCGACCGGGCGGATTGCCTGGGTGAATCGCGCCACGTGCACCCTCTTCGCCTACCCGGAGGAGGAGCTGCTCGCGAAGCGACTGGACGAGCTGCATCCACCGGACGCCCTGGCCGACGCGCACCCGCGCCTCGAGCTCCCTGCGCAGGACGCTGTCACGGAGGGCCACGCCGTACGCTGTCGTCGCCGGGATGGCGAGCTCGTTCTGGTCGACATCCGGGCGTCGGAGATCGTGGTCGACGGTGCGCGCTACACCGTCGAGTTCTTCACCGACGTCACGCAGCTCCACCGACTCGACATGGAGCGTCGACGGATGGAGCGCAATCTGGCGGCCGCCCAGCGCATCGCACAGATGGGCAGCTGGGAGTGGGACCTCGCCGCGGGCACGGCCATCCGGTCCGTCGAGCTGTACCGCATCCATGGTGTGGAACCAGGCGCCTTCCCGCCGGCTCCTGACGCGTTCCTCGCCTTCGTCCACGCCGACGACCGCGAGCGGACGGCGCTCGCCGTCCGCGCAGCGCTCGAAGACGGGGTCCCCTACACGCTCGACTACCGGATCGTACGGCCCGACGGGTCTGTGCGGATGTTGCACAGCGAGGCCGAGATCGAGCGGGACGCGACGGGGCGCCCGGTCGGCGTGCGCGGGACGTCGCAGGACGTGACAGAGCGGCGCGTGGCCGAGGCGACACGCGCCCGGCTCGCCGCAGCCGTGGCCCAGACCTCGGATGCGGTCATCATCACCGACCCTGCAGGCGACATCGAGTACGTCAACCGCGCCTTCGAGCGTATGTCCGGGTACGCGCAACACGAGGTCGCAGGCCGCAATCCGCGCATGCTCCAGAGCGGCCGCCAGTCGGCCGCCTTCTACCGCGCGCTCTGGGGCAGGCTGACCCGCGGCCGGAACTGGAGCGGACATTTCGTCAACAGGCGCGCCGATGGGAGCCTGTTCGAGGTGGACGCGACGATTTCACCACTCCGGGATGCCGACGGCGCGGTCGGGGGGTACGTCGGCGTGCAGCGCGACGTCACCGCCCTGCGCGCGGCTCGCTCCGGTCTCGCTGCGGAGTTCCGCGAGCGCGCCCAGGTGGCTGCCGCGTTGGCCCGCGTCCAGCTCGCAGCAACGCCTGCCGAGACCGCGACGGAGATCTGCCGCGAGCTCGTCGGGTTGCCCGGCGTCGATGTGGCCGCCGTCATCAACTTCCTCGACGTTGACCGCGCCGACGCGCTCGCGGTGATCGCGCCGAATGGGTTCCCGCTGGCGACCGGACGAGAAGTACCGGCATCGCGAGCGGCGTACCTGTACGAGCGCGCGGTGCAGGGCCCGTGGGCCGAGCGCTACCGCCCCCGCGACGCCGATGGCGACTACGGTCGGGCCATGGCCGAGCTTGGGGTCCGTGCCAACGCGTATGCACCCATTCGGAACGGCGAGGGACTCCTCGGCCTGGTGGCCGTCGCCACGCGTGACGAGGCATTCGCCGCGCACCTCGTCAATCGATTGCCCGCGGTGGGCGAGTTCGCGGCGACCGCGAGCGCGCTCCTGGCCGGGGCCCTCGAGGGCGACCATCGTCGTACGCGGCTGGGCGAGCAGATCTCCACGCTCATCGCCGAGGCTGCCTTCTCGTCGGTCTTCCAACCCATCGTGGACCTCGAGGACGAAAGCATCGTCGGCTACGAGGCGCTGACCCGTTTCACGGACGGGACTCGCGCGGATCTGCGCTTTTCGGATGCCTGGTCGGTCGGCATGGGCGCGGAGCTCGAACTTGCGACCCTCAGGGCCGCCCTGCTCGCCGCCCGCTCGTTGCCCGCTGGCCGCTGGCTGGACGTCAACGTGTCGCCACGCCTGCTCGAGGAACCCGACCGCCTGCGGTCGGCCCTCGCCGATGCGGACCGACCGATCACGCTCGAGATCACCGAGCATGAAGGCGTGGCGGACTACGGGACGGCGCGCGCCGCGGTGGCAAGCCTCGGGCCCGGCGTTCGCATCGCGGTCGACGACGCCGGAGCGGGCATCGCGAACTTCTCGCACATCGTCGAGCTGCGCCCTGACTTCGTGAAGCTCGATATCAGCCTCGTGCGCGGAGTCAATGTCGACCTGGGGCGGCAGGCGATCGTGATCGCGTTGCGGCATTTCGCAAAGAGCGCCGGTTGCCGGCTCGTGGCGGAAGGCATCGAGACCCCGGCCGAGGCTGGCAGCGTCGCCGCCTTGGGCGTCGACTTTGGCCAGGGCTTCTACTACGGTCGCCCGGAACCGGCGGAGCACTGGGGGCGCGGACCGGACGCCCTGAAGACCGGCGCATAGATGAATCGCGCCATGACGTCCCGCCGCCGTGGGCTTCGCGGCCGGGAGTTCCCGATCAAGCTGCGGCGGGTGCTCGCCGCCGCGGCGGCGACGAGTCCGCAGGCCTTGACGTCCTCCGAGGCCGCGATCTGTGCGAGTGATCCGGCGCGGGATGGGCCCATCCAGAAGCGGTCCCTGGGGGCGCGCCCGCCAGGCCCGGTGTCGGTCCGGCCGGTCAGGGCGACGTCAGGTCCGTCGACGGGTGGACCGGGAGCATCACCGGCGGGCGCGCTGGTTGGCTGAAGTCGAAGTCGGCGACCAGGTTGCCGAGCTGCGGCGCGTTCTCCCGCACGTCGGGTCGGGGGTCCGGCCGGCCATCGGTGGCCGGGTCGAGTCGCTGTCCGCCCAGGAAGTCATCCTCGATGAACTTGAGGTAGGCATCGAAGCTGAGGGTCTGGTGGTCGATGTAGCCGGCCCTCGCGTAGGGGCTGATCACGAGACCGGGGACGCGGATCCCGTAGCCGAGGGCATCGACCGTGGGCGGCACCACATGGTCGTAGAACCCGCCCCAGTCGTCCCAGGTGAGGAAGATGG
>JAJYGO010000466.1 GCA_021785115.1 Chloroflexota bacterium
GGTCGACGAGCCGGCGGGCGATGGCGACGGGGAGGGCGATGGCGTCGGCGAGGGCGTGGGAGATGCCGTCGGCGAGGGCGTAGGTCCCGGCCCGTGCCCGCCCTTCGCCAGCGCCGGCATGACGGTGCCGGTCACGACCAGGGCCGCGGCGAGCGAGGACGCGGCGAGCGATCGGGCGAACCCTGTCACGGCGAAGCCTCCGGGTGCAGCTGGCCCGCGGTCGGGGCGCTGGTGGAACGCGCCCGGTCCTTGTACCACGCCAGCGGAGTCGGTGCCGGGCCTGCGTGTGCTGCCGGGCCTGCGTGAGCTGCCGGGCCTGCGTGTGCGCCCTACGTCCCCGCCAGCCGCTCGACCACCGGCGCGAACGCGTCGGCATCGAAGACGGTCACCGAGTTGATGCCGAAGCGCTCCCGGAGTGAGACCAGTTTCTCCGCGAGCCCGGCCACCGATCCGATGAGGACGAACGGGGACTCGAGCAGCTCGTCCGGCGTGACCTCCTCCCCGTATCGGTTCGCCAGCCGGGCGGCCAGCTCGGTCGCCTCGCGCCGGGCGTGAGCGGTCACCGTCAGGCGCCCGACAGCGGGATAGACATTGAGGTCCAGCTCGTCGAAGCGAGCGCCTGCAACCTCGCGGACCCAGGCGATCCGGTCCGCCACGGCGGGCGCCAGCGAGTCGGTGACCACGCGGTTCGCGACGCTCACGGCCCTGGGCGCCAGCCCGACGATGGCGGCCTCCCGGGCGGCGATCTCGAGAACCCGCCGCCCGCCTCCACCGACCAGGAAGGGCGGGTGCGGACGCTGGACCGGCTTGGGCTGGCCGTCCAGCCCGGTGACCGTGTAGTAGGTGCCGCGGAACGAGAAGGGACCGTCGGCGAAGCAGCCCTTCAGGACCGAGATCCCCTCGGCCATGCGCGCCACCCGGATGCCGGGCGGGTCGAACGCCAGCCCGATCGCGGCGTACTCGGACTCGTTCCAGCCGGCCCCGATGCCGATGTCGAGACGCCCGCCGCTCAGCAGGTCGAGCGTGGCGAGGTCCTGGGCCAGCACCGCCGGGTGGCGCAGATCGTTGTTCAGCACGAACGTGCCGATCCGGACGCGCTCCGTCACCGCGGCGATGGCGGCCATGGCCGGTATCGGCGCGAGCTGTTCCAGCAGGTGGTCCCCCAGGACCAGGACGTGATAGCCGGCGGCCTCGGCCCGGTGCGCCGCGGCGGCCAGGTGGGCGGCGTCGGCGATGGCGGAGACGTCGGCGAGGAAGCGGAACGGGCGCACGGCGACACCTCCCGTCGGGAGCAGGTTCCACGCGGTTGCGCTATCGGCGATGCTACGCGCGTGTTCCGGCTGCTGGAACGGGTCGCCGCGTCCGGGTTTTCAGGACCTTGAAAGGAACGTCCGGCAGAATGGCAGCGCCCACGTGGAACCGGAGTACCGACATGCCTGATCCCACCGAACATCCCCATCTCCCGGAGACCCAGGGGCAGCCGGCGCCCGATGGCGCGGTCCCGCCGACACCCGGGCCCGTCACCTGGCAGTACACGGAGCCCGTCGCGCCCGTGGTCGTGAATCCTGCGCGGGAACGGCGGCGCCTCTCGGTCATCGTCGGCGTCGGCGCGGCCTTCGTGCTGCTCGCGCTGGTGAGCGCCGTCGCGCTCAGCGCGCCGAACCGACCGTCCGTCACATTGACGGCGGGCACCGCGGGCGGCACCTCGACGTCGCAGACCGCCACGCCCACTCCCACGCCGCGACCCGGAATCGGGTCGCAGGCCTGCCAGGCGATGCTCTCGAACCTGGCCTCGCGCCTCAACGTCTCGGTGCAGACCCTGCAGCAGGCGATCACCGGCGCGGCGGGTGACACCATCGACCAGCTGGTCCAGCAGGGCAAGCTCACCCAGGACCAGGCGAACCAGCTGAAGAGCGCGCTGTCGAACGACACGTCACCGTGCGCGGCCGGCCGGTTCGGCTTCGGGTTCGGCCCGTTCGCCGGCGGAGACCGCCCGTTCGCCGGGGGACCCGGCGCAGGCGCACCCGGCGCGGGCCTCGCGCCGCTCCGCGGAGACGCGACGACCATCCTGAACGCCGCGGCCAAGGCGCTCAAGCTCGACACGCAGTCGCTGCTCAGCTCGCTCCGGCAGGGACAGGACCTCAAGACGATCGCTCAGAAGCAGGGCGTGGATTACTCGACCGTGACGTCGGCGATCACGAGCGCGGTCAAGACCGAGCTCGACGCGCTCGTCGCGAAGGGAACCATCACGTCCACGCAGGAGACGACCATCCTCGACCGGCTGGATCAGCAGCTGACGAACGGCCAGCTCGGCTTCGGGTTCGGCTTCCGCGCGATGCCCGGCGGAATCGGAGACGGGCCCATGATGCACGGCTGGTTCGGCGGCCGCGGCGGCGCACAGCCGGCGGCACCCACGCCCACGCCGACACCGCAGTCGCCGTCGAGCCAGGGCTGACGGCCCGATTGCCGGGCGTCCCGACCGCGCGGAGCTACAGCTCCTCGCTCGCCATGTGGTCGAGCGCCCTGGCCAGCGCGGCCTCCTGGCCGGGCGTCAGCCTGTCCTCGAGGATCGGCAGGTACAGCTCCTCTTCGGAGAGATGCGTCTTGAGGAGCACGTAGAGCCGCAGCATCGCGCGGCGCAGCGCCAGCACGGCGACCCGGTCCGCGTGCGCCTGCGGGTGCTCGACGAACTCACCGAGGGCGTCGATGAGCCGACGGATCTCGACGTGCTCGCGCGCCATCGGGACGGTGGCCCCGCTGCCGGCGAGGAGTCGCTCCAGCGTGGGATAGACCGCGGTCTCGACCGCCTCCATATGTGGGATGAGCTGGCTGGTCAGCCCGTGATGCAGTTCCCGAAGCTCGGGCAGCCGCTCTGTGAGCCTGGCGGTGTCCAGGCAGTCACTGTTCAGGCAGTCGGCCATCACGTTGAGCTGGTTCACGTAGTGCCAGAGGCGCTCGTGGTGCTCGTGCGTCACTGTGGGCAGCGTCTGCATCGCCATCCTCCTGCGGGGCACTGCCTCGCACCCACACGGTAGCGTGCGTCAAGAGCCATGCGACATGGCCGAAGCGCCTGTTCTGACGCAGTGGCCTGTGCCGCCTCGCGCTCATCGGGGCTGCAGGCCATACGGACCCTGCCTCTGCCTGCCCCCCGGCCCTACCGCCCTCGGGCTGGGCGGTGCGACGCTCCGATGACCAGGGGGCATTGACGCCGGCCACCGGAGGTCCGTTGAGCCGCCGGAGGCCGACCCGCTGCACCCGAGGCGGGAGGATCGTGGAGTGGGCGGCGTCGCGTCACGTCGCGACACCCGGGCCCCGATGGAGCGCCGACCGGCGCCCCTCCTGGAATCACTGCACGCCTCGACGCGCCGCCGCGCCGTCAAGGGCTGCGCCCCCCGGCCTTCGGCCGCGTGGCGTTGGGCCCGAGCAGCAGCGACCACGCGAGACGCGCCGTCCGCCGTGCGATCCGCGCCATCGGCCGCGTGCCCCGCACCGGCCGCGTGCCCCGCACCGGCCGCGTGCCCCGCACCGGCCGCCGCACGATCCCCCGCACCCATCCGCGCGACGAAGCGATCCGTGGTCCGTCAGGCGTGACGAGGCGGCGGGCCCGCGGCGCGGCATCGCCGCTGGACCCCGCCCGAGCTGCATACGGGAGGAAGCCGATGGAGCCGGAACCCTGGAGCCTCCAGAAGCTGCTCGTGGAACGCGGCGTCTCCCGACGCACGTTCCTGAAGTTCTGCAGCGGAATGGCGGCGGTGCTCGCCTTGCCACCTTCGTTCGGGCCGCGGATCGCGCGCGCCCTGGCCACCGCCCCGCGGATCCCGCTCATCTGGCTGGAGGGCCAGGACTGCGCCGGCAACACCGAGGGGTTCCTGCGCGCGTCCCATCCCACCGCCGCCGAGATCATCCTCGACACGCTCTCGGTGAACTACCACGAGACGATCATGGCCCCCGCCGGGACGGCGGCCGAGAAGTCCCGCACGGACACCATGGCCGCCTACCCCAAGGGCTACATCGCCGTGGTGGAAGGCGCGATCCCGCTGGCCGACAACGGCGTCTACTGCGCCATCGGCGGCCAGTCGTTCCAGTCCATCGTCCAGCAGGTCTGCGGCAACGCGCTGGCCACCATCGCGGTGGGGACCTGCGCCTTCGACGGCGGGCTGCCGGGAGCGAACGGCGGACCCACCGGCGCCATCGGCGTCTCCCAGTTCGTCCCCAACGCGACGGTGATCAACCTGCCGGGCTGCCCCATGAACGTGCAGAACCTGACCGCCACCATCGTGTACTACCTGACCTTCAACTCGTTCCCCGCCACCGACAGCATGGGCCGCCCACTCTTCGCCTACGGGCAACTCCTCCACGACCAGTGCGAGCGGCGCGCCCACTTCGATGCCGGCGAGTACGTCCTGGCCTGGGGCGACCAGGGGCATCGCCAGGGATGGTGCCTCTACAAGATGGGCTGCAAGGGCCCGGAGACGTTCGCCAACTGCCCCACGGCCCGCTTCAACGACCGGACCAGCTGGCCGGTGAAGTCGGGCCACGGCTGCGTCGGCTGCACCATGCCGGCCTTCTGGGACCAGATGAGCCCCTTCTACCGGCGCCTGACGAACCCGCCCGGGTTCGCTGTGGACGTCACCGCCGACCAGGTGGGGCTGGGGCTCGTCGGTGTCGTGAGCGGATTGACCGTCCTGCACGGTGTGGCCAGCTACGCGCGGGCGCACTCGTCGGATGGTCACGAGATCGTGCCGACCGTCGAGCCTCTCGAGCCGCCCGAGGGCGGGAACGGGGGGCACGGCGCGCCACCGGCGACGCCGCCCGGCGGGCCGCCGGTGCCCCCGACCGGCAGCGCCGCTCCGCAATCCCAGGGCAAGGAGGTGTCCTGAGCCATGGCGCGCATCGTGGTCGATCCGATCACCCGGATCGAGGGTCACCTCCGCATCGAGGTCGAGGTCGCGAACGGCATCGTCACCGATGCCTGGAGCACCGGCACCATGTTCCGCGGCATGGAGCTCATCCTGAAGGGACGGGATCCGCGCGACGCATGGATCTTCGCGCAGCGGGCATGCGGCGTGTGCACCACCGTGCACGCCCTGGCGTCCGTCCGGGCCGTGGAGAACGCGCTGGGGATGACCATCCCCACCAACGCCCGGATCATCCGCAACCTGATCGCGGGCACCCAGTACGTGCAGGACCACGTCATCCACTTCTATCACCTGCACGCGCTCGACTGGGTGGACGTCGTCTCGGCGCTATCGGCCGACCCGGCGAAGACGAGCAGCCTGGCGCAGTCGATCAGCGAGTGGCCGCTCTCGAGCGCCACGTACTTCAAGGGGATCCAGGATCGGCTCAAGGCGTTCGTTGCCAGCGGGCAGCTGGGCCCGTTCGCCAACGGGTACTGGGGACACCCGGCGTACAAGCTGCCGCCGGAGGCCAACCTGCTGGCGGTGGCCCACTACCTGGAGGCGCTGGACTGGCAGCGCCAGGTGATCCGGATCCACGCCCTGCTGGGCGGCAAGAACCCGCATCCCCAGACGTACGTGGTGGGCGGGATGGCGCTGGCGGTCGACCTGAACTCGCCGACGGCGTTCACCGTGCGCCGCTCATCCGAGATCGCCGAGCTGATCGCCCAGGCGAAGACGTTCGTGGACCAGGTCTACATCCCGGACGTGCTGGCGGTGGCCGGGTTCTACAAGGACTGGGCAGGCTACGGCCAGGGGATCGGCAACTACATGTCCTACGGGGAGTTCCCGCAGGGCGATCCCAACGATCCGCGCACCTCCTATCTGCCACGCGGCCGGATCATGGGCCGTGACCTCTCGAAGGTCCTGGGGGTGGACCAGGCGAGCGTGGCCGAGAACGTGGCCCACTCCTGGTACACGTACACGGAAGGCGACGCGACCCCGCTCCATCCCTGGAAGGGCGAGACCAACCCGAAGTACACCGGCCCTCAGCCGCCCTACGAATCGCTGGAGGGCTCGGACAAGTACAGCTGGCTCAAGGCCCCCCGCTACGAGAACCAGCCCATGGAGGTCGGACCGCTGGCCCGCATGCTGGTGGCGTACGCGTCCGGCCACCCCGACGTGAAACAGGCCGTGGACAACGTCCTGACCACGCTCAACGTGCCCGCCACCGCGCTCTTCAGCACGCTGGGCCGCGTGGCGGCCCGGGCGGTCGAGACCAGCGTGATCGTCGCCCAGCTGGGCAACTGGCTGACCGACCTGGAGAACAACATCAAGTCCGGCGACCTCGCGATCGCCGACGTCGCACTCTGGAACCCGAGCAGCTGGCCGAAGCACGCCGAGGGCTACGGGATGGAGGAGGCGCCGCGTGGCTCGCTGGGCCACTGGGTGGTGATCGACAACGAGGCCATCACCAACTACCAGCTCGTGGTGCCCAGCACCTGGAACGGGTCTCCGAGGGACGGGCAGGGAAACCGGGGCGCCTGGGAGCAGGCGCTCGTCGGGACGCCGCTGGTCGACCCGACGCGGCCGGTCGAGATCCTTCGCACCGTCCATTCGTTCGACCCGTGCCTGGCCTGCGCGGTCCACGTCCACGATCCCGCGAGCGGCACGTCCACCCTCATCGACGTGGTGTAGGAGGGACACCATGGAGACTTCGGCCGTTCCCGGCACCGGCGCCGCATCCGTCGCGCCCGCGGCATCGCCGGACGTGCACCCGTTCGACGCCGTCACGCCCGAACACGAGCTGCTCCTCTCGGCGCATCCCTGGCAGCGCGTCCGGGTCTATGTCTGGGAGGTTCCGGTCAGGATCACGCACTGGGTGACGGTTGCCTGCGTGATCATCCTGAGCTTCACCGGCGGCTACATCGCGGACCCGTTCCTGATCCCGGAGACGGGCGCCACGATGGGGATCATCAGGTTCGTCCACATGCTGACCGCGTATGTCTTCGTCTGCTCCGGCATCGTGCGGACGTACTGGCTATTCCGGGGGAACCGCTTCGCCCAGTGGCGGGCGTTCATCCCCACCAACCGAAAGCACCTCAACGAATTCCGCTCCCAGACCGGCTGGTACCTGTTCATCCGCCGCGAGCTGCCGGGGATCCTGGGCCACAACGCGCTGGCCGCGGCGACCTACATGGTGGTGTTCTTCCTCTTCCTGGTGCAGACGCTCACCGGGTTCGCACTGGAGGCGCAGCACGGGAACCCGGTGGTGGTGACGCTCTTCGGGTGGATCGCCAACGGGCTGGGCGTCCAGATGGTCCGGGTCATCCACCACGTGGTGATGTGGATGATCCTCGCCTTCATGATCCACCACGTCTACTCGGCGCTCCTGGTGGACCACGTCGAGAAGAACGGCCTGATGTCCAGCATCTTCTCGGGATTCAAGTTCGCTACCCGCCGGGACGTGGCCGCGGCCCGCGACGGCGGGATCGAGCTGGAGGAGATGCTCCGCTGACGACCGCGCCATCGCGCCACCGAGCAAAGGGGCCATTCGGGACTTTGCCGCGAGGCTCATCCTGGGGGACATTCCGGCCGTGAGACTTGCCATCAGCCGGCGGACCGATCTCGGTCTCAAGGCACTGAAACTGCTGGCACGGGAACAGAGGGTCTGGACCGCGAGCGCCCTGGCCGAGGCCGTGGCCACCACGCCGGGGTTCATCGGCCAGGCGATGTCGGCGTTCGTGCGCGCCGGCTGGGTCTACTCCGGCTCGGGCCCGTCGGGCGGCTACCTGTACGCGCGGCCCGCCGTGCCCCCGTCACTCCTCGGGGTGATCGAGGCGATCGAGGGTCCCACCGTCCCGGACGCGTGCGTCCTGCACGAGGGGAAGAAGTGCGGGCTCATCTCGGGCGAGCCTCTGTGCGAGCTGCACGAAGGCTGGCTCCGGGCACGGGACGTGCTGGTGGACGCTCTCCAGGCGACGCCGGCGCTCGACGAGGTGACGGCGGAGGCGGGAACCGTCGCCGAGGCGGGCTGAACAGCAGCCGCCGGCACCACCCCGCCGGCAACATCCCGCCGGCAGCACCCCGCCGGCAGCGCCCCGCCGGCAGCACCCCGCGCCGGGCGGCGGCTGCCGATCGACCGGGCCGGCTGTGCGATCGGCGGTGGCCGATCGGCTGCCTCCGTACGTGAACCGA
>JAJYGO010000118.1 GCA_021785115.1 Chloroflexota bacterium
CCGCCAGGGCACGCACGCAATCCGGGATGATGCGGTCGGCGGCCCAGTCGCCTCCGCCGATGACGTTGCCGGCGCGCACGGAGGCCACCGTCGCAGCCTCGGCACCGCCCGCGAAGAAGCTCTCGCGGTAGGCCGCGGTGACCAGCTCGGCGCAGCCCTTGCTGGCGCTGTATGGGTCGCGGCCGCCCATGGCGTCGCTCTCGCGGAACGCGCGGCCGTCCTCGAAGTTCTGGTAGCACTTGTCGCTGGTGACGATGACGAGCGCGCGCACAGAAGGGCAGGCGCGCGCCGCGTCCAGCACATTGGCGGTGCCCATCACGTTGGTCTCGAAGGTCTCGTGCGGCTCGGCGTATGCCCGGCGGACGATCGCCTGTGCGGCCAGGTGGAAGATCACGGAAGGCCGCGCGGCCTGCACCTCGGCCACCAGGCGGTCGCGATCGCGGACATCGGCGACGACATGCCGCACGCGATTGCCGAGCTCGAGCGCGTCGAACAGGTTGGGCTGTGTCGGCGGTTCCAGGGCGTAACCAGTGACCTCGGCGCCCAGGGTCCGGAGCCACTCGGAGAGCCACGCGCCCTTGAACCCGGTGTGCCCGGTGATGAAGACGCTGCGGTCGGCGTAGCTCTCAGGCAGGGTCATGTGCCCGTCTCAGTGCGGGTGACCGAACCACCCCTGGTCCAGACTGCCCACGGCGCGTCGCCGGAGGCCCACAGGGACTCGAGCACGCGAACGTCGCGCAGGGCGTCCATGGGCTGCCAGAAGCCGCGATGGCGGAACGCCCGCAGCTCGCCGTCGGCCGCCAGGCTCTCGAGCGGCTCGCGTTCGAAGGGCTGGTCGTCTCCCTCGAGACGGTCCAGCACCCCCGGCTCGAGCACGAAGTAGCCGCCGTTGACCCAGGCGTTGTCGCCCACGGGCTTCTCGTGGAAGGAGCGCACGGCCGGCGCCGGGACCGGCTCCTCGTCCTGGTCCTCCTCGATCTGCAGCGCGCCGAAGCGCCCCAGCGGCTGGACGGCCGTGATGGTCGCGAGCCTGCCGTGGGCCCGGTGGAACGCGAGCAGCTTCGCGATGTCCACGTCGGCGACGCCGTCGCCGTAGGTCAGCATGAACGTGTCGTCGCGCACGTAGGGGGCGACCCGCCTGATGCGGCCGCCGGTCTGCGTGTCGGCCCCCGTGTCCACCAGCGTCACGCGCCAGGGTTCGGCGGCGTTCTGGTGGATCTCCATCGAGTTGTCGCGCATGTCGAACGTCACGTCGGACATGTGCAGGAAGTAGTTCGAGAAGTACTCCTTGATGACGTAGCCCTTGTAGCCGAGGCAAACCACGAAGTCGCTGAACCCGTAGTGGCTGTAGGACTTCATGATGTGCCAGAGGATCGGCCGCTCGCCGATCTCCACCATGGGCTTGGGCCGGGAGGCGGTCTCTTCCGACAGCCGTGTGCCGAGTCCGCCGGCCAGGATGACGACCTTCACGACGCGCTCGCTTCCTGAGACGACGATCCCTGCACGATGGCCGAAGTGTATTCGCGGCCAGCAAGGGGCTTCCTCGCCGCGATGGTCCCGGGAGGCGTAGGACATCCGGACGTCGTGGAGCCGTAGAGGTACAGGGGCTCCTCGGGTCCGAAGAACAGGTACTGCCGGTAGGCCGAGCGGTCCTCGCGCAGGAGCGTGAACCCGGCCGGCTGCAGCGGGCTGTTCGAGACGACGGCGCAGGGGCGATGCGTCAGCAGCGCGTCGTCGTACCAGGTGAGGCCGTAGTCCGCCCAGCGCGAATTGCCGATCCCGCTTGCGTGATAGCCCACCCACTCGTACCCGGCATCGACCGTTCCGGCGTCGTAGCCCATCCCCACCGCCGCCTCCCCCGCCCGCCAGCGTGCAGCGTCGTAGGCGAACGCATTGGCGGCGATCACGAAGGCCGACACCGCCAGCCACGCCAGGGCGGCGTGCGAGAACGCGTGGCGCCGACCGAGCCGGATGGGCCGCGCGGGTCCCCGCAGCAGGAGGATCGCGGCCGGCGCCACCATGGGGTAGAGGTACCGGTCTTGCGGGTACGTCATCGCGGTGACGACGGCAAGTTCCACCGCGTACGCGACGAGAAACAGGAAGAGGGCGCCGTCGCGGCTCCGAACGAGTCGAATCGCCCGCGCCACGGCGGTTGACAACGAGGTGATCCGGGCAAGGTTGCGCTGGCCCCACCTGAGGACCAGCGCCGCGAGAAGGATTGCCGAAAACAGGGCTACTTGCTCGGAAAGCCCCCAAGCGAGCCGGCCAATGACCGGGACGCGCGTTCCGCTCAGGAGTGCGTCGCCCACGAGCCCCTCCGACATCCAGAGTTGCCCGACAAGCGGCTCGATGGGCGGGGCAAACGCCAGGCAGACAAGCGCCGCGCCTGCGATGACCTGCTGGGAGTGCAGCGTGGGCATACGTCGTCCCAGGCCGAGCAGGATCGCAGGCAGAAGGACGGCTGCGAGGGTTGCGAAGGCCTGCCCATCGTGGGCCAGCCACAAGAGCTGCGGTGCCAGGGGTATCTCGGAGCCTGATAACGAACGGGCCACCAGGATGACGCACGCCACGGCAACGGCGAAGACGCCCGACACGACGGCGAGCCACACTCGCTCCTGCGGGCGGCTCCGTGCCCAGGCGACGACCAGGATCGCGGCCGGCGCCGCGATGGCGAATTCCCGGATGGTCACAGCCAGGAGACCGACCCCGAGAGACGCGACCAGGGTCGCTCGTCGGCCCTCACCTTGCAGCCACCGGGTTCCCACGAGCAGGCACAGCGTGATGAGGGCGAAGGTCGGGACGTCGGTCATGAACGTCGCCGCTTCGCGGGCAAAGCCCGGGAAGGCCTCCACGGAGAGAACCACCATCGCCGCCGAGCCGAACCCGACAAACCGTCGGGCCAGCAGGTACGTGGATGCGAGGCCAGTCCCCGCCATGATCAACCCGAACGCAGTGAACGCCCAGGTATTGCCGCGGGATAGCCACAGCAGCGGCTGTACGAGCACCAACTGCCCGATGGATGCCGCAGTGTGCGCCGGCATGGCAATCGCGCCGGTGCGGAAGAGGCTATCGGCGCCCCGGATGTAGACCCAGTCGTCAGTGCTGGGAATCCCGATCGCGCCGGCTGCGGCCGACAGCAGGAGGGGGACGCCAACGCCTGCCACGACCAGGGTTGCCAGAGCAGCCGCGTCCCGGCGACCGATGCGTCCAGGCACGGCGATCGGCGTCACGGCACCCTGAGCAACTCGAAGCTGCCACTCGTGGCGATCGGCACCGCCGCGGGCACCAGGGTGTTCGGATGCAGCGCGTCGGCGTAGATGTAGTCGATGCCGTGATCCTTCAGGAAGGCTGCGACGGCTGCCGACGACGGGTGGGCCGTCGCGTTCGGATACAGGACGTGCTGCGGAGCCCGAGCGAAGGCAGCGTTCGGTGTCTGCGCCGACCGCTGCGCGCCACTCAGCGCACCGAAGACGTCTGCCTCGAAACACATCGGCACGATGCCCCGCCCGGTGTGTGCGTCGATCGCGAGCAGGTTCGGAGTCGCGAATGAGACTTCGCCGAAAGGACGGCACGCGTACGCAAGCTCGGCGCCTGCCGGGAGAGCCTTGATGGCCGCCAGAATCTCCAGAGGAACCCCCGATTGCGTATCCGGCCCATTGCCCTGCAACCCGATGATGCCAATCCCAACCCCGAGCTCCATCTGCGCGACGCAGAACATCAGCACCGCGGCGCCGAGGCGCGCATGTCCGATCCTGCGTAGCCGCATCCAGATCGACCAGACGGCAATGGCTGCTACCGGCGTCGCGAAGATCGCGATGCCTCCGAGGAAGAAGTAGAACATGTTGAAGTCACCGAGCCGCGCGCCCCATGCGACAGCGCCAGCGACCAGGAGCATCATCGTGCCAAGGTAGATGTCGGCACGGGCCGGCTCTTCCTTCCGTGCAGCCAACCAGGCGACGGGGATTGCGAAGAATGCCCCTGCACCGAGGGTTGTGACGGCTATCGAACCGCTCCACGCAGTGTTGAACGGCGACACGGTTGTTGACGACGCGCCGCCCAGGCCATGACCTGTGATCAAGCCCCAGCTCACGGTTGCCAGTAGAACGAGCGCTGTTGCGGCGACAGTGCGTCGCCAGATCGGCGGTACGTACGGCAAGCGGCGCATCGCGATCCCTGACTGAGCGATTCGGATGGTCCAGACGCTGCCCACACCGACGAGACCCAGCAGCGCGATCACGACGTGGGCGGGCAGGATGAACGCGGCGGCGCTGCCGGCGAAGCCCCCGAGCGCCCAGGAGGGCCCGCGCGTGCCCAGCACCGCGAGGCCGTACAGCGCGAGCAGGGCCGCCACCGCTGCCAGACCGTAGTTGATGATCCCATGGATCATCCCGACCAGCAGTGAACTGAAGAAGGGGCCCGGTATCAGCGAGATAGGCGCAAGAAACAGGCACGCGAGGAACCCGAACAGGTAGGCTCGCGGCGTAGTTGATCCGGTCATGCGGCGCACGAGCGTGCCGGTCAGAGCGGCCGCGGCAAGCAAGAGCGCAGGAAGCACGACGATGTAGCGGGCGGCGAGCGGTGCCGTCCCGAAGGTCGTGATGACCGCCGCCGCGAGCCACAGCTCGCCCCAGTGGTACCACGTCTGCGCCGGCAGCCCCGGCAGGTCGGTGAACCCGGAAGGCGACGTTGTCGTCTCGGTTCCGGTTGCGGCGAGGTCTCTTCCGAGGATCGCGTAGAACGCCGCGTCTCTGAACTGGAGGGGCTGCACACCGTCCCGTGGGCTCAGCGCCATCGTTGACGCATTGAGCAACGCAACCGCGACGACGAACACAGCGCCGGCCAGGACCGTCACGATCATGGAACGGCGACCGTGTGACTGCGTGGGGATGGCCTCGCCGGCGACTGGCGCCGAAGCACCGGCGACTGGCGCCGAAGCACCGGCGACTGGCGCATCGCCAGTTGCGCGGCGTCGTGCCCGACCTGCCACGGCCAGTGCCAGGGCGATGGCGAAGCCAACCGCCACCGGGGTGAACGAGCTTCGCCCGCCGGACCAGACGGCTGCCCACCAGGCGGCCAGCACCATGAGCCCGGCTGAAAGGCCGACGCCAAGGGTCTCACCCGCGGGCGCGTCGGAGCGAAGCAGACCAACCGTGCGGGCGACCCAGGTGCCGAGGAGCAGGCAGACACCGCCGAGCAGCAATGCCAAGCCGATGGAGAACCAGACCTCGGGATCGGCCAGCGTGATGGCAAGTTCAGCCGCGAGCGACTGCAGCCACATCACGGGTGGTCCTCCCCAGGCTTCTGACCCTCGGGGCACGATCCCCGGTTGCCTCTCGGATCTGCCAGGAACGCTCCGGCGGCCGGCCTCTTCGTTCGCATGGGTGTGTATATATCAGTTGTTCCGCTCGCCGTGCGGGGGTAGCGGGGGTAACGGGGGAATCTACTGGGACCGCCCGCTGCGTTCACCAGACGGCGGAGCGCCGTTCCGGCAACGACACCAGCAGTGGGCCGACATGAGCGACCCGCGGGATCAACAGCGAGGGATAATGCGTCTAGACCCGGACCGGGCGCACGTGGGCCGGCCTCCGCGGGCCCAACGGTTCAGGCGGAGGCAGTGCGGTATTGGTGCAACCAGGGGTCCTCGTCGTGCGGCGCGTCATCGCCCGAGGCATCATCGGCGGATTACTGGTCTACGGCGTCGGGCGGGCGGTGTATTGGGTGGCGGACTGGCCGAGGGTGGTCGCGCTCTTCACTCAGGCTGATCACGCCATCTACATGGCGCAGGCGCATCGTGTGCTTGCGGGCGGCCCGCTCTACCCGGCTTGGGAGCTGTCCGGCCCGTTCCTCCCGAACCAGTTGCCGCAAGTCTATCCGCCACTGACGGTCTACGGCCTCATCGTGCCGATGTCACTGCTACCGGATGCGCTCTGGTGGATCGTACCCCTGGCCATCGTCGCATCCGTCGTCATTCACCACCGGCCATCCGAGTGGGGTTGGGCGCTCATCCTCGCGCTGCTGATTGCATACCCAGACACGTGGACCGTGATCGCCGCCGGGAATCCGTCGCTCTGGGTGGCTGCAGGGCTGGCGCTGGCAACGGTGCGCCGGCCGTTCGCTATCCTCGCGCTGGTCAAGCCGACCCTGTCTCCACTCGCTCTCCTCGGGGCGCGATCGCGGGCGTGGTGGACCGCCATGGCCGCCTACGGCGCCGCATCGCTCGCGCTGCTGCCGGCGTCGGTCGACTACCTGCACGTACTCGGGAACTATCGGGAGCCATTGCCGTTGCCGCCCAAGGAGTGGGCGCTCCTCGCGATCCCGCTCGTGGCGTGGGGCCTGTCCGTCCGTCGCGTGGTCGGAGGGAGGCATCTGGTTGAGCATGGGGTCGACAGCGCAGGCGGACAGCTCGCCGATGCGGAGGGTTCGTCGACTCCAAATCCCTGAACTGCTGGGCGGGTGGCCGCGGCACGCCTGTACGGCGAAGGACGACTCGGCCGTGCCGGAGGCTGTGGAACCCCCTGCAGTCATCACGCCGCGCCGAACCGACTTCTCGAGCGGCGCACGAGGACGTGCAGGTCTCGTCAGCTAGTACATCTTGGCCACGGGCGCGGCGTACCGGCGTTGCTACGATGCAACATCGTGCACGTGGTGACCCCCCCGACCGAGTCAGTCAATCCGGCCACTGCCCTGGGAGCACGCGGCCGGCTCGGCGCGCGACTTTCCTGTGTGCTCGCTGACCCATCTTCAACGGTGATCGCCGCCTGGGCAGTTTCCCGAGTACTGGTGCTGCTTTCCGCCATGGCGGCCGAACGGGTCGTCCCACGCAACCCGCAGCTGATCCCCGGAGCTGGGGGGCCGTTCCTCACGAGCCTTACGAGCTGGGACGGCTGGTGGTACACGGGAATCGCGCGGTCCGGATACCACGCGGCAGCGGTCAGCGGGCAGTACCACGACTACGCGTTCTTCCCGCTGTACCCGGCGCTCGTGAGACTGCTCTCGCTCGCGACGCCCGCGTTCGATGGGCTGATTGCAGTGCTGCTCTCCAATGTGTTGTTCCTGGTCGCGCTGTGGCTGCTGTACACGCTGACGCGGGAGGTGCTCGACGAGGAGCGGGCGCTCTGGTCGTGCGTCCTGCTGGCCGTCTTCCCGTTCAGCTGGGTGTTCTCGATGGCGTACGGGGAGAGCCTGTTCCTCACGCTGAGCCTGGGATCACTGCTGGCGGCCGAGCGGGGCCGGGCTGGGTGGGCGTCCGTGCTGGCCTCACTCGCCGGGCTAACGCGGCTGCAGGGGGTGGTGCTGATCGTGCCGCTCGCCCTGATCCTCTGGGGGCGAGTCCGCGATCGGCGGCGACTCGCCTGGCTGGCGCTTGTGCCGGCGGGGGCCCTCGGGTTCCTAGGTTGGGTGGCGCTCCTGACCGGGACTCTCAACGGGTATAACCAGGCCCAGGACGCCTGGGGGCGCAGCGGGGCGGGTGTGGCCGCAGCCGGCGGCCAGAGCCTGGGTGCCCACCTCGACCCGCTGCTCGCGGTCTTCCTGGCGACGCTGCTGGCGTACGTATTCCTGCTGGTATACCTGCGTCCTGACCGGATTCCCCTCGCATACGCGACCATTCCGGTGCTTGCGCTTGCCGCCGTGATGGTGTCCGGAGAACTCGAGTCCGTCGGGAGGTACGGGATGGTGGCCTTCCCCTTCGCGTGGATCCTGGCCGGCCGTCGTTCGCGGCCCTTCAGGCTCCTGTGGCCAGCCGCCAGCTCGATCCTCCTGGTGATTACTGCGGCGGCGGCCTTCAGCGGCCACGCGACACCATGAGGTCGCGCCCGTGACCCCCCGCGCCGGCCGCCTGCCTGGCGCGATCCCCGGTCGCTGGCCCCGTGCCCTGGCCATCCCCCACTCCCTGCGCATCCCGCTCGTGCTCTTCGCCGTTGCGTTCATCGCGCGGGTCGTCACCGCGCTGCCCTTCTTCGCGCCGGGCTACCCCGACTCGGTCTACTACCTGGCCACCGCCCGGGAACTGGCCGCGGGTCACGGGTTCACCATCCCGT
>JAJYGO010000255.1 GCA_021785115.1 Chloroflexota bacterium
CCAACCGAGAGGGAGCCGATCTCGCCGAGCCGGATCCCCGTGTCGAGCAGCAGGAGCACGATCGCCCGGTCCCGGACCACCGCCTCGGAGCCGCCGTCGACCGCGGCCAGCAGCGCCCGCATCTGCGCGGCGGTGAGGCTGGGGACAAGCACGTCCGGGACCCTGGGCGGCGAGAGCCCAGCTAGGAGGTCCGCGCCCAGCCCGAGCTCACGCTGCAGCCAGTGGCCGAACGCCCGCAGCGTGCGGATGCGGCCGGCGACCGAGTTCGGCGCGAGCGGTCGGGCTCGCGCCGCCTGGGCCGCGAGCAGCCAGCGTCGAACGGTCGCAGGCGACAAGTGGCGGAGGGCGGCCGCCTCGCCGTCGCGCTCGGCGAACCCGGCGAAGCCCTCCAAGTACGCCCGATACCAGTCGATGGTGCGGCGGCTGCGGCCCGCGACCTCGAGGGCAGCCGTGTACTCCTCAACCAGTTCGCGCAGAGGGAGGTCGCCGACGCCTGCCACAGGAGATTCCGCGGGCGGGGCCGAGTGCAATCCCATCGTCGATGCTTCGCGGGCGCCCAATCCCCGGGCCGCCGAGTTCGGTCGGCTGACCCGGCTCCCCTTCCTCGCGCTCAACAACTGCTGCACCATGGTCAGTGTTCCTATCGCCTGGCGATCATCCGTCCGTCAGACCGCGTGACCACCGTCCCTCGTTCTGGCGCGACGCGCAACGAACACGCTAGCGGCGTAGGTCGCCGAGCGCAACAGATAATGCGTACGTATTCGTGTACGTACGCCCGTGACCCCGGTGTATAGGTCGCGCTTGACCGCCGCCCGCGTGGCATGTATTGTTGAATGAACGATCAATTAGCGAGGCACCATGACGGCGACGACGGGCAGGCGGGTCCACGCCGACACCAGACGGGAGCAGTTCCTGGACGCCGCGCTCGAGCTCTTCTCTGAGCGGGGGTTCGACGCGACCTCGATGAAGGACCTGGCCGAGGCCACCGGTTCCGCGCCGGGGCTCGCATACCACTACTTTGGCAGCAAGAGCGAGCTGCTCGCGGCGGTGCTCGCCGAGCGGAGCTTCTTTCCGAAGCTCCGCGCCATGCTCACCGACCTGCCTGATCGTCCTGCGGGCCTGGTCCTCAGCGAGCTCGCCGAGCGGTTCGACGCGATGCTCTCCGAGCGGGAGCCGATGGTGCGGCTGGTGGCCCACGAGGCCCAGACGGACGGGCAGATCAGGGCCGAGCTGCAGCGCAGGATCGACGATGGGGCCGGATTCGTCGCGCGATATCTCGAGTCGCGCGTGGCCCTCGGCGAGCTCAGGCCGCACGACTCGATGACCGCGGCCCGGGCGATCTTCTTCACGCTGGTCACGTTCCACCTCACGGGGACGCCGGCCGGCGACGCCCCACGATCCCTTGTGAAGCTCGTCCTCGAGGGCATCGCGGCAAGGGCCGACCAAGAGTGAGCCTGTACGACATCACCCTCGCGGCGCACGTCGCGGGCGTCGCGGGCGTCTTCCTCGCTCTCGGCGCCTGGCTGTACGGGATCGTCCTGCTCGGGCGGGCGACACAGGTGGGGCAGGTCGAGAGCGCGATCGAGCTCATCGAGCTTTCCGAGCCGTTCGTCCGCGTTGGCGGCGTCCTTCTCGCGCTCGCCGGGCTGTCCATGGCGGTCGCGACCTGGGGGGTCACGACGGGCTGGATCGTGGCGGGGATCGCCGGCGCGCTCGCCGTCGGCGTCCTGGGCGGGCTGGTGCTGGAACCGCGGGTCAAGGCGATCGGCGCCGCGGCGAGGGCGCTCCCGGCAGGGCCGGTCCCCGACGACCTCGCAGGCCGGCTGCGCGAGCCGCTGCTGGCGGTGGGTGTGCGCGTGGACATCGCGATCCTGTTCGGCATCGTCGTCGTCATGACGGTCAAGCCGGAGCTCGCCGTCGCCGTGGCCGTGCTGGCGGTCGCGGCCCTCGCCGGGTTCGCGTGGGCGACGATCGCCGGCCGCCCCGCCGCGCGGAAGGAGCCCGCGTGACGACGCGCCGCGACGAGCCCGCGGTCATCCGACTCGACGATGCGGCGGCGACCGACGTCTCGGTCGCGGGCGGCAAGGGTGCCGGCCTCGCCCGGCTGGTCGCGCTCGGCCTGCGCGTCCCCGACGGGTTCGTCCTCTCCACCTCCGCCTACCGGGCGGCCGTCGCGTCGCTCGGCATCGCCGACCTGCCCGCCGCCCGTCGCGCCGACGCTCTGGAACAGGCGGACCTTCCGACACCGCTCCGCGACCAGATCGTCGCTTCCTACCGGAGCCTCGGTGGCAGGGTCGCGGTCCGGTCTTCGGCGAATGCGGAGGACCTCGAGGCCGCCTCGTTCGCCGGCCAGCACGACACCTTCCTCGACGTCGAGGGCGAGGAGGCGCTGCTCGACGCCGTGCGGCGCTGCTGGGCGTCGCTGTGGTCGCCCCGGGCCGTCGACTACCGCCGCGAGCGCGGCTGGGACGAGGCGGACCTCGCGATGGCCGTCGTGGTGCAGCGGATGGTCCCGGCCGACTGGGCGGGCGTGCTGTTCACGGTTGACCCGGTCTCGGGCGACCGGTCGGTGATGGTCGTCGAGGCCGTGCGCGGGCTCGGCGAGGCGCTCGTCTCGGGCCAGGCGAGCGGCGAGCGCTGGCGGATCGATCGGGGGGCGGGTCGGCTGGAGGGAGTCGGGGACCTGCCCGCCTCGCTTCTCCGGGAGCTCGGACGCGACGCGCTGCGCGTCGAGGAGGCGTTGGGCGGCCCGCAGGATATCGAGTGGGCGGCCGCGGAGAACCGGACATGGCTGCTCCAGGCACGCCCGCTGACCGTCAGGGCGCCTGCCCCGACCCCGCGGCCGGCTGGCGGTGCCACGCCAAGCCGCCTGGCCCGATCGTTCGCGCCAACCGCAATCGACCACGTGCCGGTCACGCCGTTGCCCTTCGATACCTCGCTCTTCTTCCGCCCCCTGTTCGAGCGGATCCTCACGGCTGCCCGATCGGTTGGGGTCGGCCTGCCGCCCAGCGATCAGGTTCTCGTCGAGATCGCGGACGGTGTCGTCCAGGTCGTGCCACCGGCTCCGCGGCCGACCCGATCACTCGTCCGCCTGCCGCGGGGAGTGGTACGCGCGTTCTCCGTCGACATGGATCGCTGGCTGGCCGACGCGGAGCGGCGGAGCGTTGGGCGCGCGGCCGAGATCGACGCCGAGGACGTGACGGCACTCTCCGACGCCGACCTACTGGGCCGGATTCGGGAGCTTCAGGCCCTGCTCCTCGAGTTCTCGACGACGCGGCTCCTGCCGCTCGCACGCGGCGCGATCGTCTCCGCTTCGTTCGGCCGGCTGCTCCGGGCCACCGTCGGCAGGGAGGCGGCGGTGCCTCTCGAGCGAGCGCTCCTCGCCGAGGTTCCCTGCACGACGACCGAGGCCAATCACGAGATCGAGGCCATCGCTGCCCTTGTCCGCGCCTCCGCTCACCTGCGCGACGTCTTCGAGGCGACCGAGCCGGCCGACCTTCCGAGCGCGCTCTCGGCGACCCCAGACGGCCGGGCGGTCGTCGAGGCGGTGGACGGCTACCTCCGCAGGTTCGGCCTCCGCGAGACGATCCTGCCGGCAGCCGCCTTCCCGGCGTGGCGCGACGACCCGACACTCGCGTACGGCCTCGTCAGCGGGCTCGCGCGGGGCACCGGGCCGGCCCACGCCGACCCGCGGGCCGCGAGAAGCGAGCTGGTCCGGCGGCTCGAGCGCGGGCGCGGGCCTCGTCGTGATCGGAAGCCCAGGCTGCCGCGCCTCCTCGACGCCACCCGCGCCTTTCTCGCGTTCCGGGAAGAGAGCCACTACCGGGCGTTCGTTGCATTCCCCGTCGTCCGGCGGCTCGCCCTCGTGCTGGGGGGTCGGCTCGCCTCTCGCGGATCGCTCGACAGCGACGACGACGTCTTCTTCCTCAGCCTCGAGGAGCTCGAGTCGAGGAGCGAAGTGGCGTTCCGCGAGATAGTCGAGGGCCGGAAGGCGGCGCGTCGGTCGGTCGGCGCCCTCACGATCGTGCCGATCGAGGTCGCGACGCATGTCGAGGGCCGCTCCCTGGCCGGCGTGCCGGTGAGCGGGGGCACGGCGACCGGTCCTGTCCGGATCATTCGCGGAGAGGCCGAGTTCTCGAAGCTCCGGCCGGGTGACGTGCTCGTGGCGTCCTACACGAACCCGACGTGGACGCCCCTCTTCTCCATCGCTGCGGCGGCCGTCGTCGACGGCGGAGGGGCTGCCTCGCACGCCGCGATCGTCGCCCGCGAGTACGGACTGCCCGCGGTGATGGGAACGCTCGACGGGACGATGCGGCTCCACGACGGTGACGTCGTACTCGTCGACGGCTCCGCGGGACGGGTGACCCTGCTGGCCGAGGCCGCGTCCTGACCTGTAGCTCAGGCCTTGCCCCGACGCAGTGGCGCTGCGCGGAGTGGCAAGCGCCAGGTCAGGTCAGGAGGTCAGTCCTGCCCGCTGTCCCAGTCAGGCCTGGCGCCTTGCGCGGCGCCGAGCGTGCCGCCACACTTCGAAGCATGAGGACCGCCCGGGTGGACGGCCAGCGCGCGCGGCGCGTCCCGTCCTACGACACCTGCGACGACGACCCGGCGGGATGACGCCCCGAACGTCATCCGCCGCTCGCCACGAGGTGCCGCGATGTCCCTCTCCGTCCTCCCGCGCCGTCCCCTCGGCGCGCTGATCCTCGCCGCCGCCTGCTGGGGCGCCGGCACGGCCGCCAGCAAGCAGGCCGTCGCCGAGATCCCGCCGCTCACGCTCCTACCCGTCCAGCTCGCAATCAGCCTCGCCTTCATCGGCACCATTGCGCGCCGCCGCGGGGAGCGTCTGCCTCGCGGGCGAGACGGTCAGCTGCTCGGCCGCCTCGGCCTACTCAATCCCGGCGTCGCCTACGCGCTGAGCCTGGCCGGGCTGTCGATGATCACGGCCAGCCTCTCTGTCCTCCTCTGGGCGGTCGAGCCCGTGCTCATCCTCGTCCTGGCGGCCGTGCTCCTCCGCGAGCGGCCCGGGTGGGCGTTGGTCGCCCTCTCGGCGGTCGCGATCGCCGGCTTGGGACTCGTCCTCTACGAACCGTCGGCGTCGGGCGCGGCCATCGGCGTCCTGCTGACGGTCGCTGGGGTCGGCTGCTGCGCCGCCTACACGGTCGCGACCCGGCGCTGGCTCCCGAGGGCCGACTCGACCCTCGGCGTGGTCGTCGCCCAGCAGGCGCACGCGCTGGCCCTCGCGCTGGGGCTGCTCGCCGTCGGCGGGCTTGCCGGCCTTCCGGTGCTGCCGAGCGGGCTGACGGCCGCCGGTGTCGCGAGCGCCCTAGCGTCGGGCCTCGTCTACTACGGCGTGGCCTACTGGTGCTACCTGACCGGGCTGCGGGCGGTTCCGGCCTCGGTCGCGGCCGTCTCGTTCTACCTGATCCCGGTATTCGGGGTGGGCTCTGCGCTCCTGTTCGGCGAGCGCCTCGGGCCCGGGCAGTGGGCGGGCGCCGCGGTCGTAGTGGCCGCAGTCGCGGCGATCACCGTTCGGACCGCGGGCTGGTCGGGAAGGCTGTCGGCCCAGGCCGAGCCCTCGGATCTTGCGAGTTGGCGTCAGCCTCAACAAGTGGAGAAGCAGCCGCGATCAGGGGTCCTCCGCGGGCTGTCACCCAGCTCCCAGGACGAGCCTCGCCGAGCTCCACACGCCGAGGATGAGCAGGGCGGCGGTGATCGCCCAGAGGAGAGCCTGCCGCTGACGCGAGTTGGCCAAGTCGCCGACCACGGACCGGTCGCTCGATAGGCGGATCAGGAACGTCAGCGGCACGGCCAGCGCGAGCACGTTGAGGACCATCGCGTTCACGACCACGGCGACGAGGTCCGACGCGAGCAGCGCCACCGCGGCCGCCGGCAGGATCTCCAGCAGGTAGAGGGCGTAGAAGAGGGGGGCGCGCCGCGGCGAGAGGTTCAGGCTGCGGGGCCATCGGAAGAGCTCGGCCCAGGCCCAGGCGGACGAGAGCGAGCTGATGATGGCGGCGAGCAGGCCCGCGCCGACCATGCCCACCGCGATCAGGACCGCGCCGCCCCCGACGGCGAGGCCCGCGAGGCCGACCGGCAGGACGAGCCCTCCCGCCGAGATGGACGCCTGCGCGCCGGCCGCCACTGCGGCGGCCGCGGCCACGACGACAGCCGCCATCAGCACCTGGCTGGCGACAGCCCCGACCATCGTCTCGAGGCGCGCCGCCCGCAGGTCGCCCCGCCCGAGGCCCTTGTCGACCGTCGCCGTCTGCTGGTAGAAGAGCATCCACGGCATGACCACCGCGCCGATGGTCGCGACGACCAGCTGGAGGTAGTCGCTGCCGTTGCCGAACTGGGCCGACGGCGAGAGCCCCGCGAGCGCGGCGGCCGGGTCAGGCCGCGCCGCCACCGCCAGGGCGACGAACGCGAACAGCCCGAGCGAGAGGACCAGGACCAGCCGCTCGAACCGGATGTAGCTGCCAGTCAGCACGACCCCGGTATGGAGGACGAGCGCCCCGAGCACGGCGACCGGCGCCGGGACGCCGACGATGCTCGCGCCGAGGACGATGCCGGCGAACTCCGCGACGTACGCGACCAAGTCGATCGCGACCATGGACCCAACGGCCACCGCCCCCCAGCGCATCCCGTATCGCTCCCGGATGAGCTCCGCGTGCCCGCGGCCGGTGGCGATCGCCAGGCGGGACGTCATCTCCTGCAGGAGGTAGAGCACCGGGATGAGCAGCGCGAGCGGCAGGAGCATCGCGTACCCGAAGGAGCTCCCGGCCTGCGCGGCGGTGATGACCGACGGGGCGTCGACGTCCGCGATCATCACGATCCAGGCGGGCCCGAGCACGCGAAGCACGTGTGCGGCCCGGCGCGCGGACGTGGCGCCGAAGGGCGCGGTGACGGTCGCGGTCACAATCGGTGGCTCCATCAAGGACGCCTGCTGCACATCAGCAAGACACCCTGATGCGATGGTCCCGCGCTGGCATGGCACCGGTGACCTGCTGTACGGCATGGCGGGCGGGGCCAGAGGTCCCTTCCTGGCGGACCACCGCTGACCTGCGGATCGGCCTCGCAAACGTGCGCGCCCTCGCCGACGCCAGGGGTGGGCGGGCGTGGGCCGAGAGCGCCGGACCGGGGGCCGGGGCGAGGTTCATCGTCGACCTCCCAGCGGTCTGACAACGGCCGGATCCCGGCCGGGACAGTCACGAGCGGCCCGCGCGGGCGCGGTCGCCACTTCTTGACCGAGTGTTGATCGGGACCTGACTCGCTCTCCATCGACATGAGCGTCGGCCCACCCGGATCACGGACCGATCGCGTCCTCGCGGTTCGCTCATCCACCAGGCGCCAGCGCTGGCGCAAGGAGCCGCTACATGGGCGTCGCCCTCGGGGTCCATCGGCCGGTCTCGACCGACCGCCGGCCGACTTCACACGATCATCGTGATGGCCGTGACCGTGGTGGCAATTGCGGGCATCTCCTGGTACGTCGGCCAGTCGGCCGATGACGGGATCTCCGCGATCAACGTGCGGGCGGCCGCCGGGATCACGCCCCCGACTGTCGGCACGCCGCCCACTCCGTTCACTGGTCCATTGAGCGGTTGGGCCAGCCCGTGGAGGCCGCTGCGCCCATCGTCTCCGACAATGCCCGCAACAGTGGCAAGCCGACCTGGATCGGGTCTGTGCGGCGGATGAGGCAGTCGTGAGTTCAGACCCGCCCCAGGCTCCTCCGAGCCGGTCTGAAGCCGCGTTCGGCGCTTCGGCTTCGCGGCGGCGGCCGAATGTTGCGCCGACTTACCCCTGAGTGTCCTGCTCGTTAGGTCCCTCGGAGGCGCACCCCAGCGACCCGCGACGCCTGGACCTCAGGTTCGCTTTCTCGCTTTCGGCCTGGCCTTCCCGGCCGGGTGGGCCCGCCTGCCACGCCGTCTGACGTCACGCCCACCGCCGCGGTCGGCGATCACCGGACGACGACGATCATCCCGCGCATGCCGGCCTCGTAGTGGCCGGGGGCATGGCAGG
>JAJYGO010000220.1 GCA_021785115.1 Chloroflexota bacterium
TCCGTGCCAGGGCGCAAAGGCAGCGGCTCCCCACAGGGCCGCGGTTCGACCGGCAGGGCCGTCGAAGGGACGTGTCGGTGCCCCGGCACGGGCCGAGCCGCCCGCGCTCGCGGTGTCGCGAGCACGGTGGTCAGGCGGGGCGACGCCTGCGGAGCGACAAGCCCCAGCGCCCATGCGCTGCCGGCGGGAGCAGCACGACGCGGACCGAGGGCGCGACGGGGCGCGCCGCGATGGCCGTCACGGCGGCCAGTGTCGGGACGATGGCCCCGACGACCACGACCCGGGGCACTCCGGCCAGGAAGAAGCCATCGCCGTGGTCACTTGGGCCAGCGGAAGGTCGGCGATGCGGTTGGATTCACAGTGGTGCTTGGCGCTTCGCCCGGGCTTGGAGCGGCCGCCGTGGCCGCCGCCGTGACGACCGGCAGAGGGGTGAACGACGAGGAGGGCGTGGCCTTCACGCTGACCACGACGCTCAAGAACGGTGGAATGCCCTCCTCCCAGACCCGCCGGTCGGCGAAGGTGACCGTCGAGCTCTTGGGCGTCAACGCCTGGAAGCGCCAGGTGCTGCTGCCCGAGGCGCCCACCAGCCAGGGCTGGTTGGGCGGAGCGAAGGAGCCTTCCCCGACCAAAGCCAGGGCATTCGGGTCATGGACCGGCTCGGACCACTGATAGCCGCCGTCGCTGCCGACGTCGCACAAGGTGATGGTCAGGATGGCCCCGGTCGCCAGGGTGGCCACCGGCGAGACCGTGCTGTTGGTGTCGGACGGCGGGAAGTCGTTGCAGGTCAGGGTGATGGCGGCTGCGCCGGATGGGTCCCGTGTGGCGCTCATGGCGCTCTCGGTGTTGTCGGTGCAGCCGGTGGCGACAAGCGCGATCAGGACCAGGGCCAAGAGCGCGATTCGGGCGGGTAAGGTGCGCGCCTCGGTGACCGGGGCCCGAGCGGTTGACGGGGCAGCGAGTCGCTGGCGTGAGCAGGAGCAGCCCGAAAGCCGCCGCCACTTCCGTCGGCGCAAGCGCCATGAGATGGATGCGAAATGACTGAGGCCAGACTTGATCAGCGCCAGACCAGGACCTGTTCGCCGTCTCAACATGTCAGCCAACCTTGGTGACACGGATCGTGCTGCCCAATTCCGGCCCGGAGAACGGATTACCCTGCAGTGTGGTGGTGACCACGAATTCGCTGCCGTCGAAAGGCGTATAGGTGGTGGCGATGCACTTGACGCCGGTGCAGACCTCGCTCAGCACCCTGGTCAGGGCTTGGGGCAAGTCGCTCGCGTCGAACGCGCCCACGTCCTGACCGCTGCCGCTCACGCAGCCAAGCGGGCCCGTGCAGATGGTGATGTCATACGTGCCCCCTGGCAGATTGGTCGGAAAGCCGCGCGGCAAGTTGGCCGGGGGTGCGGCCCGCTGCGTCGCGGTCGCCCTGGGCGTGGGCGTGGGGGCCGGGGGGATCGTGACCTTCGTGTTGCCGCCGCAGGTCTCCAAGCCCGCGTCGTCAACGACACACACCTCAGCGTCAAAGCCGGGCGCCCTGGTGGCCACCCAGTCCGGAGTGTGGTGCGAGTTGCTCGCCCAGCCCTGGGTGCCCTGCAAGTCGCCAAATGTGGAGGTGTGGGGATTGCTGCAGAGGCTGCCGCTGCACGTGGAATCGATCGTCTTGATCTGCCAGCCAAACGGTATGGCCGGCGTGTCAGCCCAGTAGAACGTATACGGCGGCACGCCCCCGCTGGCTGTTGCCACCAAGACCGTGCACGGCTGGCCTTCCGGCGGGCATGTCACGTTCCGCGGCGAGATCGCGGGCGGGGGGGTGGTGACGGTGATATGCAGCTCGAAGGTCACTGACTGGGGCGGCGTGGAGGAGTCCGACATCCTGATCGTGAGGGGTTGGCTGATCCACAGGCGGCTGCCGTTCAGGATCGGGGACCCGTCGTACTGGACGTGACAATCCGACGTCAGCGCGAACGCCAAGGGCGGCGTGCCATCCGCGAGCGAGCAGTGATAGTCGCGCGTGCCCCCTGCCGCGGAGATGGGGGCGCTTGCCCGCGAGCCGTCGATGAAGGCCGGCAAGATGGTGGTCCAGATGTACATCCCATAAGTGCCGTTGTGGGCCAGGTCGATCTGGGGAGCCTGCAGGTCGATCGGGGGTGTGCCCAGCTTGGTCTTGTTGGCCGGCGAGGCGTCGAACTCTTGCATCGCCTTCTGCAGGTCGTCGGTGGGCGCATCCGGCGGCAGCAGGGGGCCGCCTCCGGCCGGAAGACCAGGCGAGGCGTCCATGCTGATGGGAGCCTGCCCGTCCCGGCCGTTGAAGACCCCGTCGTTGGCGAGATCCCTGGTCAGGGCGTCGCTCAGGGCGAAGGGGGTCACCCCCAGACCGTTGGCCTCCAAGTCGAGGCCGGCCAGCTCGAGGCCGAGCTGGCGCGACTGGTAGGTGGCGGGTTCGACCTGCTGAGCGGGGGGCAGATCGGCGATCTCCGGGTAGATGTCGCTGATGCTCGGGAGATCGAATTCGCGGGCCACGGTCGCGTCGGAGACGGCGATGGCGGCGTCCAGGGGAGCCCCGTCCGCGGCGAGGGTGATGGCCCGCGCGGTGGCCCAGGTCGTCAACGGCGTGAGCGAGGCGTAGGTGGCGCCCGGGTTGAGCACGGTCCTCAAGGAGTCGCGCGGGCCCGCGGCCGATGACTTGTGGGTGACCTCATCGACGTAGCTTCCGCCCGAGGTAATGGCCAGGAGCGAGTCCCTGGGATGGCGGGCGACCGTCGCGCGGTAGTGGCCGTTCTTGTCGGTGACCGCACTCGCCAGCAGCACACCTGGTTGCCCGCTGCTCAACATCGCGAAGACCTTGACAGTTGCTCCGGTCAACGGTCTCGCCAGGGCCGCGTAGCCACCGACCTGAGCCTCTGTTGGGGCATTCGCCACCTGTTCGCCCGCAATTGCCCCGAGTGTGACCAGTCCTCCCGGCATCAGGATCATGTACACGCCGAGTAGCGCCGCCGCTCTCGGACCGCTCGCGCCTGGCCGAATCCCCGGCAGGCGCCGCCTGGCCCAGAACCTCGTGATGGCGCTCCCCGCCTGGTGAGGATTGGCCCAGGTGGCCGCCACCAGGAGAACCCCCGCGCCAGCCACCACGAGGATCGCGGCGCTGGCGGCGTCGGAGCCGCCGAGCCAGGACAAGAGCAGGCCAGCGGCGAAGATGACGGCCAGCGCGAGCGTCCCCACGGCGAGCCTGACATGGCGCCTGCGAATCCACCGATAGAGCCAGAGCGGCGTCAGCACGAGCAGGGCCGAAGCAAGCCCCCCGCCGACCATGAGGATCGTGAACGCGTCGGACTCGCCCGGGGGGTCAAGTCGAGACATCCCGGGGACCACGGTCACCGCGACGGCTATCACGGGGACGAGCGTCACCGTGAGCGCGACGACGTACAGGAGAAACCGCGCGAACCCACCACCCATGCCCTTCGGCGCGGCAGCCGAAGGCCTGGTCCGAGCGCGCGCGACCGGCGGAATCGGCCTCGGTGCGCTCGGAGTCGGGTTTGCCGAAGGGGGCGGGGTGGGCGGTGACGTCGGCAGCGCCACGGCAGTCAGATCGCTACCGCAGGCTTCGCAGAAGAGGGCACCAGTCCTCAGCCCGCCGCCGCAGGAAGGGCACCGCCCTCCAGAGCTGGCCCCGCAGTGCCAGCAGAAGGCGGCTCCCGGCTGGCCCTCGCTGCCGCGCCGCGGGCACGGAACCGAACCTCGCGCGCAATCCATCGCCTCCAAGGGCGACGGGAATGGGTGGCGGCTTCACGTTGAACAACACGCTCAGCTGGGCGCTCCACCGATGCAAACGACCGGAGCCACGCTTGCCGCGCGATTCTATATCCCGCGCGCAACTTCACAATCCCGCGCGCAACTTCACAATGCCGATCCTCGCGCCGGTGCTCGTCGATCCGGCCGGCGGTCTCCGGGTCGAGCCTCGCCAGCTGGGCGAGCGCCTCGCCGATGATCTCGAACTGGCGCTCGACCGCCGCCCGCACCATCGGGTCCGCGGCGTAGGCGTCGAAGTCCAGGCCCTCGGTGAACTCCGCGATCAGCGCCGCCGCTTGGCCTATGTCGTGCAGGTAGGCCTACGGCTCATGCGGCATACAGCAGCGTCCTTGTCCGCTCGATGTCGGCCTTCATGTACGGGTTGCGGACGGCCGAGAGCGCGACGAGGTCGACCTCGCGGCCGAACAGGTCCTCGAGGGACTCGCGGAGGCCGAAGTAGGCGTCCGCGCACCCGCCCGGGGGCAGCGCCTCGAACTCGACGAGCAGGTCGACGTCGCTCCGCCCGGGCTCGAAGTCGTCTCGCGCGGCCGACCCGAACAGGAACAGGCTGCGAACGCGGTACCGGCGGCACAGCTCCTCGAGCGCGGCGCGGTGATCGTCGATGAACGGGCTCATGTTCACGACTCCTCGAGCGAAGAGTACCCGAGGCCACGGCCCGCGACGGCCGGCTGCGCGACGGCAACCTTATGCGAAGAAGCCCTCCTCGAAGACGGGGAGGGCGCGGACCGGATCGCGTGGTCGGGGCGAGAGGGATACCGCCTCCGGTACCGACCTCTTTGTCCCGGCGACGTGGCCGCTGCCGATCCGCGTGCGGGACGCGCCTCAGGCCCAGAGGGCCGAGATCGGGGCGGCGACGATCCGGTCGCCGAGGCGGTAGGCGCGGGGGCCCGTGTGGAACACGATACCGGCGGCGAACTCCGCGTCGTAACGGTCCCGGAGGCCCGCGAGGTGGCGGGCCGAGTCCGGCCCCGGCGCCGAGTCGGCCTTGACCTCCATCGCGACCAGCCTGCCGCCGGCGAGCTCGGCGAGCAGGTCGACCTCGAAGCGGCCCTGCTGCTGGCGGACGTGCGCGAGCCGCGGGCGCACCGCTGACACCGGGAGCTCGGCCCGGATCTGCGAGACGACGAACGACTCGAGCAGCCGGCCGAGCAGGTCGCCGCTCCTGAGGGCCAGGCTCGCGTCGAGCCCGAGCACGGCCCCGGCCAGCGCGGGCTCGACCAGGTGGCGCTTGGGCGCGAGCACGAGGCGCTTGAGCCGGTTCGACGTCCACGCCGGCAGGGCCTCGACGATGAGCAGGTTCGTGAGCAGCCGCTCGTAGGCCTGCGCGGTCCTGCGGTTGATCCCCGCCGCCTCGAACAGCGTCCGCTCCTCGACGACCCCGGCGGTGTTGAGCGCGTAGGCCTCGAGGTAGCGGCGGAGGCGGGCGGGATCCCGCCCCCCATCGACCTGCTCGGCGTCGCGGGTGAGCAGGTGCTCAACGTAGCTCTCCAGCCAGTGGCGCCTGGCGAGCTCGCCGAGGCGCAGCGCCGGCTCCGGGAAGCCGCCGCGGAGCGCGAGCTCCACGTACCCGCGCAGGTCGGGCGTGTCCGACGCCGGGGCCAGGTCGTCGCCGGCGGCGACGCGGTCGAGGAACGGCGCGGCCGAGCCCCGTCCCGCCTGCTCCCGCACGGTCATGCCGAACAGCGGCACCCGCGTCAGCCGGCCGGTGCCCGGCCACAGGTCGCCGTCGAGGTCGCCCCGGACGGAGCCGGTGACGAGGTACCGCCCGGGGCGGGCGTCGGCGTCGACCGAGCGCTTGACGGCGCCGAGCACCCCCGGCACCAGCTGCCACTCGTCGAGCAGCACGGGCTCGGCCATGCCGCGCATCGCGGCGTCGGGGTCGGCGCGGAACGCGACCGCATCGGCCTCGCGGTCGAGGCGGACGACGGTGGCGGCGCGTCGCGCGGCGGTGGTGGTCTTGCCCGCCGCACGGGGGCCGGTCACGAAGATCGCGGGCAGCTCCGCCAGCAGCGTGTCGATCAGGCCGTCGACGAGCCTGGGGCGGTAGGCGTCCATGGCGGCAGACTACCACTCTGCCGCATCAGCGAGTGCTACTCTCACACACGTTCGGATACGACTCCGCCGCACTCGAGTGCCCGGTTCGACCGGATCGAGGTCCCGGGGATCGGAGAGGCGAGCGAAGCGCGCACGCGGGCGCGACACGGCCTTGCGGCGGCGCTGCCGGCGGAGCGCTTCGCGAGGCGGTCTGCCTGGGCGAACAGGTCGTCGGGCACCGAGACGGCGGTCTTCATACCGCGAGTATGACCGTGCGCCTCGCGGGCGACGGGGAAGCCGGGCCGTGCGGCCGGGGTGGTGTGGCATGTGAGTCTGGTCGGGGCGGGGCGTCGTCGCCCGGTTTGTTCCTTGGCCGCCGATGCATCAGGGGACGACAACGATCGCCCCCTTCATCCCCGCCTCGTAGTGGCCGGGCGCATGGCAGGCGAAGGCGAATGGCCCGGGCCCCGTGAATGCGTAGGTGAGCGACTTCGTCGCCATCATCCCGATGTCCGCGATCTCGGGAGTGCCTGCTTTGTCGGCAGCGACGTCGGCCGCCGGACCGACCATGAACTCGTGCGAAATCGGCCCCATTGTCGTGACCTCGAATGTAATCGTCTCGCCCTGCTCCACGGTCACAACGTCGGGGTAGAAGCGAAGATCGGGGCTCGCCACGATGTGTACGACGCGGGGCGCAGAGGTCGTTCCAGGCACGAAGCCCGGCGAGCCTGGATCGAGGCCGGCGCCGACGTTCGGCGCACCCAAACCCCACGGTCCGGATAGGCCGGAGGTCGAGCCCGGTCCGGCGAGCGCGGCCGCTCCCGCCATCAGGATCGCCCCTGCGGCGATGAGGCCGATCCCCAGCCAGGCAGCGCGGCGCACGTCAGTACCCCAGCGTCCGCTTCGCCTGCTCGAACTCCTCCTGGGTGATCTCCCCGCGCGCATAGCGCTCCCGGAGAATGTCGAGCGGCGAGGGCCGCTCGGGCTCCCTGCTCGTCCCCCCGCGGCCCACCGCACCGACGGCCCAGACGATCAGGACCACGAAGCCGACCATCACGAGCAGGCCGCCGAACATCCAGATCCACCCAAGCGCGCCCCCGGCGAACCCATATCCCATCATTCGCGTGTCTCCAAGTTCACTGGCCAAGCCCATCACCGTCGCCCACCAGTCTCCGGGTGGGACCTCAGCACTGGCGTCCGGTTTTCCTCAAGACTTCCTCAAGCGGCTCGACTTCGGTCCCTACATGGTGACCCGGATCCCGGCCAACCGGCTGCCGGCGACGAGGCCCGCGTGGGCCAGCCGGCGTTCCAGCCGGCCCCCGATCCAGGAGCGCTCGAAGAGCACCTTCCCTGCGTGCCAGGAGCGCCCGGGCGCCCGGAGCACGAGCTCAGGGTCCGGCTCGGCGAAGAACTCCCCGGCGGCGAAGGCCGCGCGTCCCGCCCCGGCCTCGATCCAGCAGTAGCCCACGCCGTCGAAGGCGTCGGCGGCCTCCCGGCCGGCGAGCGAGGCGGCGATCCTGCGGGCGGCGACGAGGCCCTCCCCGTGCGCGAAGACGCCGGCCCGCGGGAGGGGCTTGCCGTTCGCGAGCGTGATGGTCGTGACGTCGCCGATCGCGTGGACGCGCTCGTGGCCGGTCTCGAGGGTCGCGCGGTCGACCGGGATCCAGCCCGTGCCGCCGGCCAGCGGCGACTCGCGGACCACCGCCGGCGCGCGGTGCGGCGGGACGCCGGCGAGCAGGTCGTACCCGACGCGGCCGCCGTCGGCGAGGACGATCTCGCGGCTGCCCGGCTCGAAGCGCTCGACCTTCGCCCCGGGGTGGAAGCGGATCCCCCTCGCCTCGAGCAGGGCGACCACGGCCGCCCCCATCGCCGCGCCGGCGACGGGCATCGGGGCGGGCTCCGGGCTGTAGACGTCGACCTCGCTCCGGGCGCGGAGGCCGCGGCGGCGCAGCTCGTCGTCGAGCAGCAGGGCGGCCTCGTACGGCGCCGCCGGGCACTTGTACGGGAGCGCGGCGACGGCCACCACGACGCGGCCGCCCCCGAAGGCGCCGAGCGCCCCCGCGCAGGCGGCGGCCCCGTCGGGCGAGAAGAAGTCGAGC
>JAJYGO010000037.1 GCA_021785115.1 Chloroflexota bacterium
GGTGGGGTGGCCTAGGGGACTTGAACCCCTAACCGTCGGATCCACAATCCGATGCTCTGCCGATTGAGCTAAGGCCACCGCGGGCGGCGCGATCGGCGCGCGGCAGGCGGCAGTATCGCACGAACCGGGCGGCCGCGTCGCCCGACCGGTGCGACGAGGAGCCGGAGGGACGGCGGGCGAGCACCGCCACCATCTCGGCGCCCTCCCCCGATGCGGCCGGCCGCGTGCGCCAGATCGCGCCGCACGCTCCCCGATGCGGCCGGCTGCACGCGCCATTCGCGCGGCGCGCTCCACCACCAGCCCCGCATCGAACCGACGGGTAGGTATCGAGTGGTACGCGCGGCTGACGGCAGACCGGGACATCCGGGCGATTGGGGGCGCGATCGGCGGAGCCTAGCGTGCGCGCATGACCAGCAACCCGCCTCGGGTCCAGGAGCCTGCACGGGCGTCGCGCGGCCTTCGGGTCCGCGCCCTCCGCCTCGGGCTCGCGCTCGTCTTCGCGCTGACAACCGTCGGGTGGACCCTCGCCGTGCCGGCGGCCCCGTCCGTCGCCGCGTGGTCGACGTCGACCTTCAGCGCGCCGGACGAGACCGAGCTGTTCCAGCTGACGAACCAGGCGCGCGCATCCGACGGGCTGGCGCCGCTTCGCTGGGACTCGCAGCTCCAGAGCATCGCGCGCTGGCGCGCGGAGGACATGTCCGTCCGCGATTACTTCTCGCACCAGATCCCGCCGGAGGGGTACCTGGTCTTCCATTACATGGACCAGCGGGGCGTCCAGTACGTCCTGGCGGGCGAGAACATCGGCTGGAACACGGCGTCCGACGACCAGGCGACGGCCTACATGCAGCAGATGTTCATGAACTCGCCGACCCACCGCGACAACATCCTCAACCCCGCGTGGGACTCGATGGGAGTCGGGGCGTACAAGGGCTCCGACGGCAAGCTGATGTACTGCGTGCTGTTCAAGCAGACGTACGCGGCGAATGCGACCCCCAAACCGACGCCCAGGCCGACGGCGACGCCGAAGCCGACGCCGAAGCCCACGCCGCGGCCGACGGCAACGCCGCAGCCGACCCTCCGGCCCGTGGCCACCCCCGTCGGGACGCCCGCGCCCACCCCGCGTCCGACGGCGCGGCCCACGCCCACGCCGCATGGCAACCAGCCGGCTCCGACGGCACGCCCGACACCCACCCCAGTGCCCGAGGAACCGTCGCCGGAGGTCACGTCGTTCCCGCAGCCTTCCCCCACGCCCACTCCGACGCCGACCCCTACGCCGCTCCCGGCAGCGAGCCCGGCGGTCGGAGATGAGGCGACGGCGCTCCCGACCGCCCCGACCTCGACGCCGGCGCCCCGAGGACGACCGTCGTCCGCGCCCGCGGTTCCGCTCGTCCCGGGACAGTCGTCGATGCGGGTCGTCGACGAGCCGCCCTCCGGTGGCCTGCTCGAGTCGCTGATCGCCGGCGTGTTCGGGCTCGTCTCCGGGCTGTAGTTCCGGCCCGCGTCCGCTCGCCCGGCACCTCGCCCGGCGAGCGCCGCGCCACTCCCCGAACCGCCATCTCCCACCGCCCCATGGCCCCGCGTCGTGCACTCCCACGCCGACCTCGCCCCGACCGCGGATCCGGCCGTTTCCCGCAGGTCGGCGGCCGCTACACTCGCCAGGGCCGTTCCACGACAGGGAGCACCACATGCGTCCGATCCTCGAGGCGCGCGAGCTCACCAAGACGTACCGGACGGGCGAGGGCGAGGTCGAGGCGCTCCGGGGGGTCTCGCTCACCGTCGAGCCCGGCGAGTTCGTCGCCCTGATGGGTCCCTCCGGGAGCGGCAAGACCACGCTGCTCCAGCTGCTCGGCGGCCTCGATCGGCCCTCGTCCGGCGAGGTGGTGCTCGACGGCATCCCGGTCTCCTCGCTCGACGACGACCGCGCGACGCGGCTCCGGCGCGAGAAGACAGGCTTCGTGTTCCAGGCCTTCAACCTGGTCCCCCTGCTGTCCGCGCGCGAGAACGTCGCGCTGCCGTTCCTGCTCGCGGGCGCCGATCCGGCGAGCGGGGAGTTCCGGGACCGGGTCGACGACGCCCTGAGGCTGGTCGACCTGGCCGCCAAGGCCGAGCGCCGGCCGTCGCAGCTCGCGTTCGGCGAGCAGCAGCGGGTGGCGATCGCACGGGCCATCGCCGGCAGACCCGCGATCCTCTTCGCCGACGAGCCCACCGGCAACCTCGACTACTCCACTGGCCTCGAGATCCTCCAGTACCTCTATCGCTCCTGTACCGAGCGGGGCCAGACGATCGTGCTCGTGACGCACGACGCCCAGGCGGGCGCGTTCGCCGACCGCGTGCTGTTCCTGCGCGACGGGCGCGTGCTCGAGGAGATCGGGATCGGGCGCCGCGTGGAGCACCCTGCACGGCCGCTGATCGAGCGGCTGGCGCTGCTCGGCGAGTAGGTTCCCCTCGGTGCACGCGCCCGCGCGACTCGGCCTGCGGATCCTCCGGCGCCGGCCGCTGCGCAGCGCGCTCACGATCGCCGGCATCGCGATCGGCGTCGCGCTCGTCTTCGCGGCCCTGTCGGTCGATGCCGCGGCGCAGTCCGGGGCACGCGGGTACGCGGCGCAGCTCGACGGCCGGTCGGACCTCGTCGTCCGGGCGTTCGGCGAGGGAACGCTCTCCCCGGAGTCGCTCTCCGCGATCTCGAGTACCACCGGCGTGCTCGGCACGTCGCCCCAGGTCCGGCGAACGACGTTCGCGTGGTCGGTCGCCCCCGGCGGCATCGTGGCCACGCGCTCGCTGGGCGCCCTGACGGTCGTCGGCGTCGATCCCGAGGCGGACCGGGCGTTCCACGACGAGTCGGTCGTGGCCGGCGCCGCGCTTACGGCGGCCGACGACGGCGGCGTCGTGCTCGCCGAGCCGTGGGCGTCGGCGCACGGGCTGGCCGTCGGGTCGCGCATCTCGCTGATGGGCGGGGGTGGCGAGCGCACGCTGGCGGTGCGTGGCGTCCTTGCGGCGTCGGGCCCGGCCCTGGCCGACGGCGGCCGCCTCGCGTACGTCACGATCACCACCGCGCGCGCCCTGTTTGCCCTGCCCACGGGCGCCGTCGACGTCGTCGAGGTGCGCGTCGATCCGGCGGTCGGCGTCGCGGCCGTCGAGACGCGCCTCGAGACGCGGCTCTCGTCCGAGCCGTACCTGCTCTCGACGACGGCGGACGACGCGGCCGCGCTCTCCGGCGCGTCGCGGGACATCGGGTCCGGCCTGCTCCTCGTCGCCGCCGTCGTGCTGTTCGTCGGCGCGCTGCTCGTGTCCGACGCGCTCGCGATGTCCGTCGCCGAACGCAGCCGCGAGGTCGCGCTGCTGCGGTCTGCCGGCGCGACGCGTGGCCAGGTGCACGCGATGGTCGTGGTCGAGGCGCTCGGGATGGCCGTCGCCGGGACCGCGGCCGGAATCGTGCTCGGCGCCGTGATGGCCACGGCGCTCGTGCCGCTCGTGGCGTCGATCAGCGACGCACCGGTGTCCGGTGCGCCGCTCGACCCGGGCGCGCTCGTGGTCGCCGTCCTGCTCGGCGTGCTCGTGCCGGTCGTTGCCGCGCTCGGGCCCGCCTGGCGCGCGGGGCGGGTGGCACCGGTTGAGGCGCTCCGCGGCAGCGCATTGCGCCCGAGACCGAACGGCGGCATCGGCCGGTCCGCGGTCGAGGGGGCGGCGGCGAGCGTGACGGGGACCACGGTGCTCATCCTGGGCGCCGCGCTGACCGGCGCCTCGAGCCCGTCCGGCGCCGCGCCGATCGCAGGCGGCCCTGCGGCCACGTTCCTCGCGGCCGAGGTCGTGGCGCTGGCGGTTCTCCTGCTGGTCCTCATTGCCGGTCTCGTGGCGCCGGCCGTCCTGCGGGTCGCCGGCGCCGTCGTCGGTCTGGCCGCGCTGCCGCTTCGGCGGTCGCTCGGCGCCGAGATGCGGCTCGCGCGCGGGTCCCTCGCGCACGACCCGGCGCGCATCTCGGTGGCGTTCGCGGCACTCGCCGTCGGGCTCGGCCTCGTCGTGGCGCTCGCCGGCATCGCCGACGGGATGCGGCGGGCGGGAGAGGCATGGATCGCCGACGTGGCGCCCGCCGACTACGCCGTCGTCGCGATCTCGCCCGTGCCCGATTCGTTCGGCGCGGACCTCGCGGCGGTCTCCGGCGTCTCGACCGTCACGCCGCTCCGGTTGTTCGACGTCGCGATCGCCGGGCGCCGGGCTTCCGCCGTGGCGGTTGACCCCGGAGCCTACGCCCGGCTGGGCGCGCTCACCGTGGTCGACGGATCGCGGGACGCGGCGTTCGCGGCGCTCCAGGCGGGGGGTGCTGCGCTCGTGCCCCGTTCGGTCGCCGACCGGTTCGGTCTGCGGGTCGGCGACTCGCTCGGGCTGCGCACCGCGTCCGGGGAGGAGTCGCTCCGCGTGGCGGCGGTCGTCGCGCACGGGGTGCCGGGCGCCGCGGGCGAATCGGTCGTCGTGTCGCAGTCGGACGCCAGCAGGCTCGGCATCTCCGGCGTATCCATGTTCCTCGTGGTCGCGAAGCCTGGTGCCTCGGGCGCGCTGTCCGCGGCGCTGTCCGACGTCGCCGACCGCTACGCGCTGTCCGTCGTCCGGCCGTCGTCGATCGGCGGCGCGGTCACGGGCGCACTCGATCGGACCTTCGGCCTGCTCGACGCGCTCGCGCTGGCGGCCGTGATCATCGCGGTGCTGAGCATGCTCGACGTGCTCCTGATGGACGTCCGGCAGCGCGTCGGCGAGCTCGGGCTGCTCCGCGCGGTGGGGCTCACCCGCGCGCAGGCCTGGCGCGCCGTGGTGCTGGAGGCGGCGATCGTCGGGCTTGCCGGATCGGTCGCCGCGTGCGTGCTCGGAGTGCTGGGCGCGACGGCCGTGCTCGGCCTCGGGACCACGGCCGGGATCCAGCTGGCCGTGCCGTGGGCGCCGGTCGGGCTCGCGCTGCTCATCGGCCTCGTCGGAGCCGTCCTCGTGTCCGTGTACCCGGCGCGGCTGGCGGCGCGGGTGGACATCGCGCGCGCGCTGCGAGCCGAGTGATGCGGGACGCGATCGGGACCAGGGCAGGGGCGACGACGCCGACGCGGCCGGGACCGGGACCGGGCGATGACGGGGCCACGAGCCACCACGAGGCGAACGCGATGACCCCATCGGTGCTCGCGCACCGTACGAGCATGCGGAGGCGGATGGCATGACGCCGGGATCTCAGGCCGCGCTCCGGTTCGTCGCACACGCAGGCGCCGGGCGCGGCGCGTTCGCCCGCAGGTGGCCACCCATGGCGTCGGCGCTCGCGGAGCGCGGGCTGGAGCACGTGGTCGCGCTGACGTCGCGCGCCGGCGAGGCCTCCGAGCTGGCCCGCCAGGCCGCCGACGAGGGAGCGCGACTGATCGTGGCGGTCGGCGGGGACGGGACGCTCCACGAGGTCGCGAACGGCCTCCTCGACTCGGGCCGGCGCGGCGCGGAGTTGCCCCTGATCGGGCTGGTGGCGGCCGGTCGCGGCAGTGACTACGCGCGCGGCACGCGGATGCCGTCGGCACCCGAGGAGCTCGCCGACCGGTTCGCTCGCGCGCTCGAGGGAGACACGTCCGTCGTGCACGTCGTAGACGCCGGCCAGGTCCGCTACCGTCCGACGCACTGGGTCGCCGGGCGACCCGTCGACGGCCCGGCGAGCGAGCTGACGAGTCGCTGGTTCGTGAACGCGGCCGGAATCGGCTTCAGCCCGTTCATCACGCAGCGGGTCTCGCGCTTTCCGGCCCGGCTCGGCGCGTACCTGTACACGGTCGCGGGGCTCGTCACGATCGTCGACTGGCGGGACCGGCTGGTCGAGCTGACGTGGGACGACCGTTCGCGCGACGAGATGCGCGTCGAGTCGGTGGAGGTCGCGCTCGGCCCCTACGAGGGCGGGGGAATGCGGGTCGCGCCCGACGCCGACCCGTCCGACGGCCTCTTCGACGTGGTGCTGATCGGGGCGACGGGCAGGCTCGAGACCCTGACCTTCGCCTGGCGGATCCGGACCGGCGACCACCTGCGGAGCCGGCAGGTGTCCGTTCGACGCACGCGCTCGCTGACCGTGCGTCCGCTCGATGAGGGCGGGCCGATCTACCTGCAGGCCGACGGCGAGCTGCTCGGGCGAGACCCGTTCGCGTTCGAGGTCGCGCCGTCCGCGTTTCGGCTCGTCTGGTAGCCTTCGCCGCATGTTCGCGCAGCCGAGGCTCCTCCGCGTCCCGCCGTACGAGCGGGGGATCACCCTCGGCGACTTCATCCTCCCGATCCGGATCGGCGAGCGCACTTCGGTGCGCCAGCATCACGTCGCGCTGATCCTGCTCGGAGTGCTCGTGATGGCCGTGTCGGCCCAGGTCGTGGTGCGGATCCCGGGGACGCCGGTACCGGCCACCGGCCAGACGTTCGGGGTGCTCACGGTCGCCACCGCGCTGGGTTTCCGTCGCGGAATCGCGTCGGTCGGGCTGTACCTCCTGCTCGGCTTCGTGTTCCCGATCTACGCGGGCGGCGCGAGCGGGATCTCGCACGTCGTCGCCCTGCGCGACGGCCATCTCGTCGCGGGCGCGACCGGAGGCTATCTGGTCGGGTTCGTGCTGTCCGCCGCCGTCGTCGGCCGCCTCGCGGAGCTCGGCTGGGATCGGCGCTACGCCGGCGCGCTCGCGGCCATGCTGCTCGGCAACGCGCTCGTGTACGTGATCGGGCTGCCGTGGCTGGCCGCCGCGGCCGGCCTGACCGCCGGCGAGGCGGTCCGGCAGGGCCTGCTGCCGTTCGTGCTCGGCGACGCCGTGAAGTTCGCGCTTGCTGCTGCGGTCTTCCCGGTTGGCTGGTGGATCGTGGGGCGGCGGCCGAGCGACCGCTGACCATTCCGGCGCCGCGCTCGCGCTGACGCCGCTCTCCTGCGCGCTCGCACCTCGCCCGTGCAGACGAGTCGGCCGATGGAGGCGCCGGCCCGGTGGCGACCCCTCAGAGGAGGCTCACGCCGGCGTCCCGGAGGCTTCGACACGCCCGACGCGGGGCCATCAAACGCCGGATGCGCCGCCCCGGCCGTCCCCGCCGGTCCGGCGGCTCGAAGCTGTCGCCGCCCCCGCTCCCGCTCCCGCTCCCGCTCCCGCTCCGGCGATGGGGACACCTGAACCCCCATCCAGAGGCGTCTCGCGCAGCGTGATCGCACGCTCCACGCTCGCACAGGAAGCCAGCTCGCCAGTCAGCGCCTGCGCCGCTTCCTCGGTCGCCGGCGTCACTCCGGTGATCGCCATGACCACCCGCGCCGCCGGCGGAACCCGCTTCAGGCCGCCGTTCGGGTGCAGCAGCACCGCCGCAAGCCCCTCGATCGTGAGCCGGTCGCCGGGTTCGGTCCCGAGGAGGGCCGCGACACGCTCGGGGCGGTGCGCAACCGCCGAGATCGGGTGACCGATCGCGGCGATGGACGCCACCACGACCACCGTCGTCGACCCGGCCGGAATCACCGGCTCGTGCTCGGCGGGGGCCTTGATCAGCCTGCCGGCGGCGCCGTCGGCTTCGACGATGACGTGGTCGGCGCCCGCGCGGTCGAAGAGGCGGTCGACCTCCTCCGCCGACGGGCCGGTGATCTTGGCGGCCGCGCGGCCGACCGCGACGAACAGCGGCAGCCGGCGGTGGAGCGCGGCTTCGACGGTCGCGGGGTCCGCGGACCAGCAGATCGGCTCCGCGGGCTGGTCGTCGCCCACGCGCGTGGTCGTCGTGAGGATGACGCTCGCGCCGGACGCGGCGAGGTCCCGGCCGAGGGCGAACAGGAGCGTGGACTTGCCGCCCGCCCCGACGATCGAGACGAGCTCGCGTGCGCCGAGGCCGAGCTGTCGCGGCAGGGTGCCGACGACCCGCTGGTGCTCCGGCCGCAGGCGCGTCGGCCGCA